>JBBSLN010000667.1:0-1504 GCA_038255205.1 Flavobacteriales bacterium | reverse complement strand
CGAGACTTGGTATTGGCGACAATTGACTATTATCTCGACAATAAGTTAATGCAAATTAAAACGGCTGACTTTGACTCCGATGAACATTATAAAGGATTGAAAAAGCAGACCGAAGAACATTTTAAAAAAGTTAGACTGACAAGATTAAAACAATTGTTTCGGGACTTGACAGAAATGCAAGTAGAAACTGGAGACTTGAAATTTAATAAATATCTTCAAGACAAAACCAAATATAATATTGACATATTCAAATCATATTTTCAACGAGTTGACAAAGTGATTGAGAAAGGAAAAATCACAACCGATAATCAATTTTACAACATCAACGTAATGGTTGACCAACTGTGTCAAACTGAACCTGTTGACAATGAGAAAATAGAAATTTTAAACAAACTATTAGGCGACTATGAACAGCGTAAATCACAACAGACAAGAAAGCCGAACCGCTAACAGCACCTACTAAAAATTGGCAGCTCAGTGCTTAAATTAAGCTATGTGCTTGGTATAAAGTTTTGTGGTGGCAGAAAGTTTAGTGCTTCCAAATCCCCGCATTCACAAAGGTTAGAAACGTTAGCGGTCATGCTAAGACGACATTTATGGACCTAAAAAGATTTAAAAAATAAAGTAAAATACATTCTAAACTCCCATTACCAAGAGAAGTGTGGGACACACCAGAACATGAGGAATATTTGGACGCTTTTCATAATGACAAAAATTGTAAAGAATGGGAATCGAAAAGACGAATTAAAGAAGCTGGAATTGATTACATAAAATATTGCTGTGTCGACATGGCATATCATCTAATTGAAGACAAAATTTCAAAGAACAAAAAGGAAATTAATTACGATTCCATAATCACACATACTTCAAAAAGAAAAGAGTTTGGGATTCCTATTCACGATGGTGGTAGTTCCTTTATACAAATAAACTATTGCCCTTGGTGTGGTCGAAAACTCCTCACCTCCAAAAAACCTCTACTTCCTTGATTGTTAGCAAACATATAGGTCGGGTAAGAAGTGAACGCATTGGGATTTCCGGGCGTTGGAATGGCCAAACCATCCTGCTCAAAAGTACGCTTCTAGATCAAATGTTTCAAAGGATCCAGAAATGCCTGAGGTGTGAAACTCAACAAGCCTTTTATTCCACCATAGGCTGGTTCGATTGTCTCAACAGAAAGAAAATAGAATTAAACTTGGTCGAATAATTGTCCAATATCTAACGAGCAACTAACCTTAACACAAAATTACATGAAAGTCAAAGTAAGCATCCTAGAAGTTAAAACGGTAAACGAGTTTGATTTCTACTGGAAAAATGAAGACTATATCAAACTGCTGGATGAATTTAATTTTCCTGATGCAGATAAAAGTAAGCCCGGAGACTTGGTAGATTTGCTCTATATGGCAATCGGTGATTTCGAACCTGATGAGGCTGCACGGATTCTGTTGAACTACAAGTTGGGAGAAGAGCTAAACGAAGGACAGATTCAATCCATTTCCCATGAAAT
>JBBSLN010000666.1:0-1505 GCA_038255205.1 Flavobacteriales bacterium | reverse complement strand
TTGGATATTTACAAATATTTGTTGCAACATACGGCACAACTATCCGAAAAAGTCAAAGCTGATAAATACGTTTTTTATTCCGAAAATATCAAACGCGACGACATTTGGAATTCTGCCGTATTCAACAAAAAACTACAGGAAGGAGATGATTTAGGCCAACGAATGGAGCATGCTTTTGCTGAATTATTTGAATTGGGTTATGAGAAAGTCCTCATCATAGGTAGTGATTTACTGGATTTAACCTCCGATGATGTCAGAGAAGCTTTTGAATTATTGACCGATTTCGAAACCGTTATTGGACCAGCAAAAGATGGTGGTTATTATCTTTTGGGAATGAAAAATCTAAATTCAGATATTTTCAAAAATAAAGATTGGGGAACGGCAACAGTCCTAAAATCAACTCTGGAAGATTTACAAAATAACAACGTGCATTTACTTAAAGAACTGAATGATATCGATACCTTTGAAGACATGCAACACTATATAGAACTTAAAAAATTTTACACCATATAATGACTAAAGCAATCACTGAAACAACCGAATATTTACGAAGCAAAGGTTTCGAAAACCCAGAAATAGGCATCATCCTTGGCACTGGTTTAGGACAATTGGTCAACGAACTTGAGATATTACACGAAGTCAGCTATAATCACATTCCCAACTTTCCGACAGCAACCGTAGAATTCCATAAAGGAAAATTGATTTACGGCATCCTTGAAGGCAAAAAAGCCATCGTCATGCAAGGCCGTTTTCATATTTATGAAGGGTATTCATTACAAGATGTGACTTATCCTGTTCGCATCATGAAAAAATTGGGCATTCATACACTTTTGGTTTCCAACGCTTCAGGCGCTATCAATCTCAATTTCAAAAAAGGCGAATTGATGCTGATTGACGACCATATCAATTTGCAAGGCAGTTCGCCATTGGCATTTAAAGGTGTTGAACAGTTGGGCGAGCGATTTACTGATATGAGCGCACCATATGATGCTGACATCAATTCGAAATTTAAGGCAATTGCAAAATCAAATAACATCACGCTTCATGAAGGTGTTTACGCTAGTGTCGTTGGTCCTCAACTTGAAACGAGAGCAGAGTATCGTATGTTGAAAATCATTGGTGCAGATGCCGTTGGAATGAGTACTGTCCCAGAAATAATCGTTGCCAATCATTTAAATCTGAAAGTTGCAGCAGTTTCGGTTTTAACAGATGAATGTGACCCAGAAAATTTGAAACCAGTTGATATTTCCGAAATTATCGCAATGGCTGAAAAAGCAGAACCGAATATGATTGTGCTGTTTAGGGAATTGATAAAAATGTTATAGTTGTAATTTGGGCGTTACCCTAAAGGGTCAGGCTTTCAGCTATATCTTTTTTTCTGTGGGTTTCGCAAAAGCTCAACCCAAAGAAAAAAAGGATACCGCCTCAATCCTTAACGCAGATTCGTAAATAAGAATACCGTGTTTGAAGAATTGAATAAATCGCTTTGAAAACGACTAAACACC
>JBBSLN010000665.1:0-1507 GCA_038255205.1 Flavobacteriales bacterium | reverse complement strand
TTTGGCGGTGATAAAATCTTAGATGTCAATGTTGAAAGTCCAGCAAAAGTCAGTATTGCTTACTGTTTTTCGCAAATTAACCAAACTGGTAATCTTCAAAAAGACAGCGCAATTCTTGATTTCAAACTTTATACCGATCGACAAAAAGTAAGGGCGAGCATCTCTGAAGAATATCTGTATGACGGAGAAGATTTGCAGGAAACTTCTTCCAGCAAGAAACCTTTCTATTACTATAAATTACATGAAAAAGAATTAGGGCAAGGAGTTTTATCTGTTTATAAGTCTCCCGATCAAAGGAAAACTCAGTTTGAACATTTAGATAACATTCCTACAAATTCTTTTGGTTTGTTGACAATTCCGACACTGCTTGAAAATAGTCAATTACCCCCAGAAAATACACCTGTTTACAAAATTAGAAGAGAATTAATTGAATTTATTTCAAAATGGCAGTTTTATAATGCCAATAACATGAATTTAAATTTAATTAGAACAGTAGAGCCTAAAATAGGTGGAAGTGATATTTACCTGTCTGCATCGGGAGATAATCTGCCGTTAGTTTTGGATAATTTAAGCCAAAATATCGACTTTGAAGATAGCCTTAACGAGGCGATGAAGTCGATTTTACCAAAAACTCGTCGGCTGAAACCTGTACGTTCTGGTCGCCTATCACTCACTGTAGAATGGTATTTTGAAGATATCAAAGAACCTTTCTACCTTAATGAAATGTCAGATGGAACTGTGAGGATGCTTTGTTGGGCAACTATTTTACATTCTCCACTGATTCCTTCTTTAATAGTTATTGATGAACCGGAATTAGGATTGCACGTATCGTGGATGCCAATTCTAGCTGAGTGGATCAAAAAAGCTGCCACCAAAACTCAGATAATTATTACTACACATAGTCCCGACCTTTTAGATCACTTTACTGATTGCTTAGAGAATGTTCTTTGTTTTTATCCCGAAAATAGAACACATTTTTCAGTCAAATCTCTTTCAAAAGAAATGCTACAGCCAAAACTTGAAGAGGGATGGGAATTAGGCGACTTATACCGTGTTGGCGATCCAACTATTGGAGGATGGCCGTGGTAGTGTGGGTTTTCTCTGGAGGCGGTAAAGGTGAAGTTGAAGGATTGTTGCCTTTTTTAGAAAAAACTTTTCCTGGGTGTAGATTTGAACGAAAAACACCAGTTCGTCACAAACCCGGCCCTAAAGCTGATAAACCAAGTAGTTATGGCAAAACAGGTAAAAGTTTAATCGAGCAAATTAAGGAAGAATTGCCCATCGCCTTAAAAGCAGAACCAAATAAATGCGACCTGATTTTAGTTTTTGACGATTTGGATTGTCGTGATTCTCAGACACAAAAATCAAAAATATTGGCAGAGTTATCAAAAATACCAGAATGTGCTGATCTAAGCAAATTTGTTGGATTTGCCGCGCCGGAAATCGAAGCTTGGATTATTGCTGATTGGAATAATTCAATAGCTAAAAATTCTGATTTTCGCGGCAG
>JBBSLN010000664.1:0-1508 GCA_038255205.1 Flavobacteriales bacterium | reverse complement strand
GTCTATTCTTAATTCGATAGGCAAATAATACAGATTCTCTCTTCCTTCAAAATGTGCTGACAAGCGCATAAAGTCCTTTTCGGTCGTCAATATGAATTGCTTTGTTTTCAGATGTTCTATCTCACTTAATGTGAATTCATGATGATCATTGAAGTTTAAATGTTCAAAATCCAGTTGTTTATTTTTTAAATACGCTACAAACCGTTCGGGATTCGCAATTCCTGTCACTAAACAGACATTTTTCCCATCTAAATAATTTAGATTTTTTTCGTCAAACTGATTTTTTATAACTTCAGAATATACAATCCAACTAAAAAACACGTATTGATGTAACTCTGGCTTAATCAATTTAATAATTCTATTTTTATCATTTTCAGAGACTGATTCCGGACATTTAGTGACAACAATAACGTCAGCGCGCTTTGCACCACATTTAGGTTCTCTTAAATTTCCTGTTGGCAACAGAATATCATTCACAAATAAATCATTGTAAGGCGTCAACAACAGATTGAATTTTGCCTTAACCTTTCGATGTTGAAAAGCATCATCCAGTAAGATAACTTGTGGTGGACTTTCCATCTCTAATAATCGTGAGATTCCATTTCGCCTATCAGCATCGACACTTACGATGACATTATCAAATTTGTTATAAAATTGAAACGGTTCATCTCCAATAGATGAGGCAGTTGCCGTTTCATCAGCAACTATAAAACCCTCGGTCGAACGCTTATAACCTCTGCTTAATGTTGCAAGTTGATAGTGAGGTCGTAACAATCGAATTAGATATTCAATCATTGGCGTTTTTCCTGTTCCTCCCACACTTAAATTTCCGACACAAATAATAGGGGTATTATATTCTAAAGACTTGAAAATCCCCCGATCATATAATTTATTACGAAGCCAAGTCACCAAAAAATAAATGGGAACGATAGGAAAAAGGATGTATCTAACGATTTTCACAACAACGAAAATATAATATTTTATCTTTGTGATGAACCTAAAACAGAAAAATCATATGATTATCCAAGATGTTATCAATTACCTCGAAGAATTGGCACCTCTAAATTATGCGGAGGATTTTGATAACGTCGGATTGTTGGTTGGAAACAAAAACGAGCAAGTCAAAGGTGTCTTAGTCACTTTAGATACGCTTGAAAGTGTCGTTGATGAAGCAATCGAAAAGAAGTGTAATCTAATCGTGAGTTTTCATCCCATCATTTTCAAAGGATTGAAGAAAATAAATGGTAATTCATATGTTGAACGCGTTGTCATTAAAGCGATCCAAAACAACATCGCCATCTTCGCCATACATACTGCGTTAGATAATTGTTTGCAAGGCGTCAATGATATTATTTGCAATACTTTAAATCTTTCAAACAAGACTATTTTATTGCCACAACAAGGCACTATCAAAAAATTAACGACCTATGTTCCCTCAGATAATGCTGAAACCTTGAGAGCCGCACTATTCAATGTTGGAGCTGGAACCATTGGCAATTATGAAAATT
>JBBSLN010000663.1:0-1509 GCA_038255205.1 Flavobacteriales bacterium | reverse complement strand
TGCTACATCGATTTGGGTCAAATATAGGATCGGCCAGCAAATGGTCAAGGTCAATGAACATGCCTGCAATCCTAATGAGGTAGGCTACTTTCCAATTCGATTTAAAAAATAACAATGCCACAAGCAAAGGCAAACCAAAATGAATTCCATAATGGACGGCGGACTGTAACATTAGATTTGGATGTTTTGTGACTCTAAATAGAGCAGTGAATTCGGGCCTTCATTGCATATTAAATCCAATATGCTCAAGTTAGGAATAAAGCCATGCTTATCATCAAATACTTGAACGTACGATTTAAAATCCTGCTCTTTTTCTTTTCGATTATCTGCTAGAATTCTATAGTCAATACTATTTTCTGGATGAATTTCAAATATTTTGGAGGTTTCAAATTCAAATGGCAGCTCCAAACAATCATAGATGACTTCCAAACACTTAAAATTGAAATCCATTAAATTTTGGAACTTTTCGGTGAATAAGGGTTGAAAATCATGTTCGTAGAATTCAAAAAAAGGCGAACTGCTATAGGCCGATTGGATGGATTTCCAATGTACATCTTGCCAATTTTCATCGTCAGAAATTTGTATATCCTTGTACAATTGACGATTTTTTTGAGAGTAAACTACAGGAACGGTCAAAGGTAGTTTCCCGTTGGAATCATACATAAACATTCGGTTACGGTAGGTTTGCTTTTGGAAACTGTCACAACCTTCGAATACAACCTTGTCAGCCTTCGCAATTGCCACAAATGTGGCTATGCTTGGAAAATAGGTGGGATGGATTAGAATGCTGTTCACGCGTTGAAATTTTTGTCGTAAAGTTGTTTCTCGTGGAGTCGTGGCGATTTTATTTGCAACACTATCTATTGTGGCATTGAGGAATGGATTATTATTAGTACTATTTCAATTTCAAAATTGTCATTTGTCATCTAAAATAAACGCACTACAACATAACAACCTACCCCTAAACAACTCACAACACCTTATCGATTCGCTTTTCGCTTCTTCCTCCAAGCATTAAATCCGAATAAAATCACACCTAAAATAAGAGAAGGAATCAAATAAGAAACTAATTTTCCATTACCACCTACCGTGGTAAAGAATCGTTCCCAACGCGGTTTGCCATTTTGATCCCAACTCATCCAGACAAATACAGGTTTACCGACCACATGATCAAAAGGTACAAAGCCCCAATATCTCGAATCTTGAGAGTTGTGACGATTGTCTCCCATCATCCAATAGTAATCTTTTGTAAATGTGAATGTGTTTGCCACTTTCCCATCAATACTGATTTGATTACCATTAACCGAAAGTTCATGGCCTTCATATTCTGTGATGGCTCTTTTGTAAAGTGGTAAAATTTCTGGGGTTAAATCAATTGTTGCGCCAACTTTCGGGATATATAAAGGCCCAAAAAAGTCATTGTTCCACGAATACGCTGGGTCTTTAGGAAATATTTGAGCCTCTGCCTGACCTAAAGAATCCTTTCTAACCGTCACACTCGCCACATTC
>JBBSLN010000662.1:0-1510 GCA_038255205.1 Flavobacteriales bacterium | reverse complement strand
TGTCGTATGCGCCTGCAAAGTTTATCAATATCCAATTCGGCCATGGCAAGAATTTCATTGGTGATGGGTATCGGTCGTTATTGCAGAGTGATGTCGCGAGTCCGTATCCATACATTAAATTGAACACCACCTTTTGGAAAATCAAATACACTAATACCTGGACGTCCTTGCGTGATGTGCGTGCAGCTGTCACTGAAGATGGTGCTTTTAAAACCAAGTATATCGCCAGCCATTATTTAAGTTGGAACGTATCGACACGTTTAAATGTCGGCTTGTTTGAATCCGTTATGTGGACCAACGATAATGATCGAGGTTTTGACCTTAACTATTTGAATCCTGTGATTTTCTACCGAGCCATTGAGTTTGAGACTGGACAGGATGCTGGAAACGCCATTTTGGGTGCTTCTGCAAAGTATAAATGGAATAACCAAGTCAATCTTTATGGACAGTTTGTTTTGGATGAATTTGCCCTTGCAGATATTACTGGCGGTAACAAAAGCTGGAGAAATAAATACGGCTATCAGTTGGGTGTGAAATATTACGATGCCTTTAAGGTTGATAATCTATTGCTTCAATTCGAATACAACCAAGTACGGCCTTACACCTATTCGCATAATAGGATAGTTCTCAATTATGGACATAATAACCAACCGATGGCGCATCTCTGGGGAGCCAACTTTAGAGAGGTTATTTTCATCGGTCGCTACGATTACGGACGCTGGTTTGCAGATGCCAAATTTATCTTCGGAACTAGAGGTTTTGATTTCAACACGGCAGAAGATAATTTTAGCTACGGAGGCGATATCTATAAAAACTATAATGATAGACCTTTTGATAATGGTGTCAAAATTGGACAAGGAAACAAGGTCAAAACATTCAATGCAGAATTACAAGCAGGTTACATAATTAATCCCGTAAGTCACCTCAAACTGTTCACCAATATCAGTTACAGAAATTTCGATCCAGAGGCTGAAACGGCAACGACTTTTAAGAGTAATACCGTTTGGTTCAGTTTGGGTGTGCGTACCGATTTGTTTAATTGGTATATTGATAACTAAAAAGGGAGAGACGCGAATTTCACGAATTTTCACGAATTTTTTTGTACAAATTCGTGAAATTCGTGTCTTTATTGCTCCTTCAAACTCAAATAAAACGTCCGACGGATTTTTTCAGAATTGATGAATCCATCGCCGAAATTAAGATTATCATAAGCTTTTGTCAAAGATTTATTATTCGCAACATCTTCTTCAGATTTACCAGCTTTGATTTCGGAGAGTACAGCAGTCTTTAAAGTTTCCAGCACAGTTAAAAAAGATTCATATTCTACTTTATCAGATAAATTTCCATGTCCAGGAATAATTTTAGTAGTCTCATTAATCACTTCTAAACCACGTTTTACGGCATTAATATAGCCATTGACACTTCCGCCAGAATTCAAATCGATAAACGGATAACGACCATTAAAATAAGTGTCACCAGTATGCAAAACGTTGCTTTCAGTAAAGTATAG
>JBBSLN010000661.1:0-1512 GCA_038255205.1 Flavobacteriales bacterium | reverse complement strand
TGCGGTTTGGTGGATTAGACAAGCAATTCTTCAAGCATTGGCTGAACAAGCCCGTGTAGTGAGATTACCTTTGAATAAAATTGGTTCCATCAACAAAATTAATAAAGCGTACTCGTTTTTGGAGCAATCGTACCAAAGACCTCCAAGCACTGAAGAGATTGCCAAAGAATTGGACATGACCTTAAGTGATGTCAAACTTTCAATGAAAAATTCTGGAAGGCATCTATCTATGGATGCACCTTTGAGAGAAGGTGAGGATTTTAGTTTATATGATGTGGTTTCTTCCACAGAATCACCGCGACCTGATAATGACTTGATGGCAGACTCCTTAAAACTTGAAATCAATAGAGCTTTGGATACACTTTCGAACAAAGAAGGTGACGTAATCAAGCTTTATTATGGACTTGGAGGAGAAATGCCTATGAGTTTAGATGAAATAGGCGTAACTTTCGAACTTTCTAGAGAGCGTGTGCGTCAAATCAAGGAAAAAGGAATTAGACGTTTGCGTCACACCTCGAAAAGTAAAATTTTAAAAACGTATTTAGGATAAACTTAAATACAGACCCACAACTATATAAAAATCATACATGTTAAGAATCGAAATTAAAGACGGAGAGAATATAGAAAGAGCTCTCAAACGTTACAAACGTAAACACAGAAATGTAAAAGTAATGCAGAACTTGAGAGAAAATCAGTTCTTCACAAAGCCCTCTGTCAAACGTAGACGTGAAATACAGAAAGCAGAATACATTCAAAATTTGAGAGATAAGGAAGATGTTTAGGAATTAGATAATAGACGCTAAATTTTAGATGTTTACTATAAAAATTAAAAGGTGTGCTTATGGCATGCCTTTTTGCATTTAATTTGATCACTGCTTTTGGGGGTGATATTTATGGGTTTCAATCTCTAATAAGGGAAATTGAATTATCGAAAGGCATCATTTCTCCTCCCAATAGGATGGTCCTCGTAAAAATCATCAAAGGTTTTGTCAGTAGTATAATCGTCTTTCAGAACTTTATACACCATAACGACTACCAAAATCTGACCTAAACAGGTCAAATAGAATACATAATTGAACGGTACATCCATTGCCACCATAATAGTCAAAGTGACTAGCAGGAATGTCGTTAAGACAACGTAAAACATCACAGGAATTTTCATCATTTCGTTTTATTATAATTTACTGAAAATAAATGTTTTATTAAGATTATCGATTTTAAATTTTAGTTAAAGTATTTCCATAGTAACCACATAACCTTCACTCCCCCTGACATTAAAAACTGTTTGATCTTCAAACATCAAATATTGTCCTTTAATCCCTTTTAAAACCCCTGAATAATTTGGCGTTTTATCTAAATTGAGACTTTTGGGTTGTTCTGGATATTGCAGCACTGGAAACTCAATATTCGTTTCGGTATTGGATTCTAAAAAATACTCTTTTGCTTCATCAGGAATGTATTGCTTTAATTTATTACGCCATTCTACTAGATTCTCATCTACGATGTCGTTTT
>JBBSLN010000660.1:0-1513 GCA_038255205.1 Flavobacteriales bacterium | reverse complement strand
TTTGGCGGTGATAAAATCTTAGATGTCAATGTTGAAAGTCCAGCAAAAGTCAGTATTGCTTACTGTTTTTCGCAAATTAACCAAACTGGTAATCTTCAAAAAGACAGCGCAATTCTTGATTTCAAACTTTATACCGATCGAAAAAAAGTAAGGGCGAGCATCTCTGAAGAATATCTGTATGACGGAGAAGATTTGCAGGAAACTTCTTCCAGCAAGAAACCTTTTTATTACTATAAATTACATGAAAGAGAATTAGGGCAAGGCTTTTTATCTGTTTACAATTCTCCAGATCAAGGGAAAACTCAGTTTGAACCTTTAGATAACATTCCTACAAATTCTTTGGGTTTGTTGACAATTCCGACACTGCTTGAATATACTTTCTTACCACCAGAAATTACACCTGTTTACAAAATTAGAAGAGAATTAATTGAATTTATTTCAAAATGGCAATTTTATAATGCCAACAACATGAACTTGAGTTTAATTAGAACCGCAGAACCTAAAATAGGTGGCAGTGATATTTACCTATCTGCTTCGGGAGATAATCTGCCTTTAGTCTTGTACAATTTAAACCAAAAATCTATCAATTTTGAAGATAGCATTAACGAGGCAATGAAGTCAATCCTGCCAAAAACTCGTCGCCTTAGAGCTTTACCTTCTGGTCGCCTATCTCTCACTGTAGAATGGTATTTTGAAGGTATTGATGATGAAGCATTTTACCTAAATGAAATGTCGGATGGAACTGTCAGGATGCTTTGTTGGGCAACTATATTACATTCTCCACTGCTTCCCTCTTTGATAGTCATTGATGAACCAGAATTAGGATTGCACGTATCGTGGATGCCAATTTTAGCTGAGTGGATTAAAAAAGCTGCCACCAAAACTCAGATAATTATTACTACACATAGTCCCGACCTTTTAGATCACTTTACGGATTGCTTAGAGAATGTTCTTTGTTTTTATCCCGAAAATAAAACACATTTTTCAGTCAAATCTCTTTCAAAAGAAATGCTACAGCCAAAGCTTGAAGAGGGATGGCAATTAGGCGACTTATACCGTGTTGGTGATCCAAGTATTGGAGGATGGCCGTGGTAGTGTGGGTTTTCTCTGGTGGCGGTGAGGCTGAGGTTAGAGGATTATTGCCTTTTTTAGAAAAAACTTTTCCTGGGTGTATATTTGAACGAAAAACACCAGTTCGTCAAAAACCTGGCCCTAAAGCTAATAAAGCAGGTAGTTATGGCAGAACAGGTAAAAGCTTAATCGAGCAAATCAAGCAAGAATTGCCCATCGCCTTAAAAGGAGAAGCAAATAAATGTGACCTAATTTTAGTTTTTGACGATTTGGATTGTCGCGATTCCCAGACACAAAAATTAAAAATATTGGCAGAGTTATCAAAAATACCAGAATGTGCTGATCTAAGCAAATTTGTTGGATTTGCCGCGCCGGAAATCGAAGCTTGGATTATTGCTGATTGGAATAATTCAATAGCTAAAAATTCTGATTTTCGCGGCAG
>JBBSLN010000659.1:0-1515 GCA_038255205.1 Flavobacteriales bacterium | reverse complement strand
GTGTGCTGCTATCACTAATAGTGTTTAAGCGATGGAAATATGTGGCGCAGATTACAATTGTTTTGGCATTGTCGGCCGTATCAAATATGATTTTAAAACGATTTATCGATAGAGCACGACCAGGCATTGAGCATTTGGTATCGGTAGAAACTTTAAGTTATCCAAGTGGTCATGCCATGAGTGCGATGGCATTTTATGGATTTGTAATTTACCTTTTTTATCGCTTTAAGATGAATCTGTTCCTGAAAGTGACCCTAATGCTATTGTTATTTCTTCTTATTGTAAGCATTGGCATCAGCCGAATTTATTTAGGTGTGCACTACCCTTCTGATATAGCAGGTGGCTTTATTGCAGGTTTTATTTGGATTGTGTTTTGTGTGATTTTGTTTGACTTGATTGAGCTATTTAGGAGAGATCCGAGGACTTGAAAGTCATCTACAATAATGTAGAAGGACGTATGGATTTAGTTAAATAATAAGGCTAAATTCGTTTAACTGTCGAAATAGATAATTGAAACAATTCATCTTGTGGCACTAAACGGAGCTTGATAAACAATACAAAAAAAACCAAACTCAAATTCGGGTTTTATCTATAAATTCATAAGATTGCTTCGACGCAAAAAAAAAGCGTCTCGCAATGACCTTTCGACTACACTAAAGGCAAGGCATAATATTAAGTTTAGTCCAAATACCCCATTTTCTTCATCCACTCATTGTTGAACATTTTGCCAACATAGCGGCTTCCATGATCGTGGAACAATACAACCACCACATCATCTTTTGTGAATTTGTCCTTTAATTGCAATAACCCTTTAATGGCTGCTCCTGCACTGTTTCCTAAAAACATACCTTCCTTTTGTGCCAACAATTGGGTATAGACTGCGGCATCCTTATCTGTTACTTTTTCAAAACCATCAATCACATTGAAATTCACGTTGAGTGGTAAAATGTCTTCCCCAATCCCTTCTGTGACATAGGGATAGATTTCGTTTTGATCAAAGATTCCTGTTTCATGGTATTTTTTAAACACACTTCCATAGGTATCAATACCCCAAATTTTTATATCAGGGTTCATCATTTTCAAATAACTACCCACCCCTGAAATGGTGCCTCCAGTCCCGACACCTACCACAAAATGCGTCACTTTGCCATCGGTCTGTTTCCAGATTTCTGGCCCTGTGCTTTCAAAATGCGCTTTACAATTGCTAGGATTATCGTATTGGTTGACGTACCATGAGTTCGGCGTTTCATCACCTAAACGTTTAGATACGGAATAATAACTCTTTGGGTCTGTAGGTTCTACATCTGTTGGACACACAATAACTTCTGCTCCAACAGCACGCAAAATATCCATCTTTTCTTTGGATTGTTTGTCGCTCATCACGAAAATACATTTATAACCTTTAACAATGGCTACCAATGCCAAGCCCATTCCTGTATTTCCCGACGTTCCTTCGATGATGGTACCTCCAGGTTTTAGGCGACCGTCAGCTTCGGCATCTTCAACCATTTTTAC
>JBBSLN010000658.1:0-1524 GCA_038255205.1 Flavobacteriales bacterium | reverse complement strand
TGTTCAATGACGCGTTGGTCCTTAAATTCGAACACTTTTTGAGATAAACCTTGAAGAAAATCCCGGTCGTGAGATACGAGTATCAATGTGCCATCAAAGTCTAAAAGTGCTTCTTTCAAGACATCCTTGGATTTTAAATCCAAGTGGTTGGTAGGCTCATCGAGAATCAGAAGATTCACTGGCTCTAATAACAATTTAACCATTGCCAAACGTGTTTTCTCACCACCCGATAATATGCTTACTTTTTTATCAATATCATCACCTTTAAACATAAAGCGACCTAGAATATTCTTTATTTGTGTACGAACATCACCTTCGGCAACCTCATCAACCGTTTGAAAAATGGTCAAGCCTTCATCCAATAAGGAGGCTTGATTTTGTGCAAAATAGCCAACTTTCACATTATGGCCCAAAGCACAATGACCTTCCACATCAATCTGACCTAAAATGGATTTTATCATCGTGGATTTTCCTTCACCATTTCGACCGACAAAGGATACTTTTTCACCTCGAAAAATAGACATATTCGCATCTTTAAATACGACATGGTCTCCGTACGATTTGGATAAATCCTTCACAACAACTGGATAATCACCAGACCGTTGCGCTGGAGGAAAACGAAGTTTTAAAGCTGACGTGTCGATTTCGTCAATTTCAATAGGCTCTAATTTCTCAAGCATTTTTTCACGGGAATTCACTTGATTGGTTTTTGAATAGGTACCTTTAAAACGTTCAATAAAAGCCATATTATCAGCAATGAATCGTTGCTGTTCGTTGTAGGCTTTAATCTGGTGTGAGCGTCTGTCTTCCCGCAATTGCAAATAATGGGAATAGTTGGCTTTATAATCATAAATGCGACCCATTGTGACTTCGATGGTGCGATTGGTAATGTTATCAATAAATGCCTTGTCATGTGAAATGACCATCACAGCATTGGCTTTGTTTAAAAGGAAATCTTCCAGCCAAATGACAGATTCGATGTCGATGTGATTGGTAGGCTCATCGAGAAGAATTAAATCTGGTTTTTGGAGCAGTATTTTAGCCAACTCAATACGCATACGATAACCACCACTGAATTCGCTGGTTTGTCTCGTGAAATCTTCACGTTTAAATCCTAATCCTGCTAAAGCCTTTTCTACTTCTGCATCATAATTGACATCTTCTAATGCATAGTATTTTTCTCCTAAATCGGAAACCTTCGTGATGATGTTCATATAGGCATCAGACTCATAATCTGTTCGAGTCTCCAAGGCTTTGTTCAATGCGTCCATTTCATCGCGCATTGTAAAAATATGCGCGAAGGCTTTCGAAGCTTCTTCAAAAACAGTGCATTGATCTTCAGTCAATAGATGTTGAGGCAAATACGCAATGATGGCATCCTTCGGAAAACGCACATGGCCACGAGTTCCTTTTTGCTCGCCTGCAATAATCTTCATCATGGTCGATTTTCCGGCGCCATTTTTGCCCATCAAGGCTATTTTATCGTTCGCATTGATTGTGAAGGAAACATCACTGAATAAGGAT
>JBBSLN010000657.1:0-1525 GCA_038255205.1 Flavobacteriales bacterium | reverse complement strand
TCGTAGCGGTGTGATGTAGGTAGCTTGCCATTTTTTGTTGGCCTATCCTAAATCCTTTCCAAAGGAAAGGACTTTTAAATATCTTCTTCTTATTTTAGCTTTTTAAAATCCTTAATTCTTCATTCTTAATTCATAATTTAAAAAAATGTCCAAAGTTGTTCTCATTACAGGAGGTTCTTCAGGAATCGGAAAATCCGTTGGTGAATTTCTGACTTCAAAAGGATTTACAGTTTATGGAACGAGCAGAAACCCCGAAACTTATACAGACAGCAAATTCGAATTAGTTCAATTGGATGTTTCCGATATTGAATCCATTCAGAATGCCGTAAGGACTGTTATTGAAAAAGCAGGGCGCTTGGATGTCGTGATCAATAATGCTGGCGCTGGAATCACAGGAGCAGTAGAAGAAATCCCTATGGTGGAAATCAAACGGAATTTTGAAACCAATTTTTTCGGTCCCATAAATGTCATTAAGATAGTTTTGCCTCAAATGCGCAAACAAAATTCTGGGCTTATAATCAATATTACATCCATTGCAGGTTACATGGGCTTACCTTATAGAGGTGTTTATAGTGCCAGTAAAGGAGCATTGGAATTGATAACCGAAGCCATGCGAATGGAAATCAAGGATTTTAATATAAAAATGACAAACGTCGCCCCAGGTGATTTTGCCACCAATATTGCAGCTGGTCGTTATCATGCACCAGTTTTGGAACATTCGCCATACAAAAAACCGTATGGTCATACGCTAAAACTAATGGATGAACACGTGGATGCTGGAAAAGACCCCTTATTGATGGCCAAAGCGATCTACAACATTATAGTAGCTAAAGAGCCAAAAGTTCATTACAAAGTAGGGGAGTTCATGCAAAAATTTTCAATAGTTTTAAAGCGAATTCTTCCGGATAAAGTTTATGAGAAAATGCTTCGAAATCATTATAAATTGTAACTTTGCCAGACTTAATTTACGCAACTCAAACAAACTATAAAACATGAAATTTTTTATCGATACAGCCAATTTGGAGCAAATAAAAGACGCTCAAGACATGGGGATTTTAGATGGTGTAACCACAAACCCTTCATTGATGGCAAAGGAAGGAATTACTGGCACCAATAATATTTTAAAGCATTATGTTGATATCTGCAATCTTGTGGATGGTCATGTGAGTGCTGAAGTAATTGCGACCGATTTTGAAGGAATGGTTAGGGAAGGAGAAGCTTTGGTAGATTTGCACGAACAAATTGTCGTGAAACTACCAATGATTAAAGATGGCATTAAAGCTTGTAAATATTTCAGTGATAAAGGAGTGAAAACCAATGTCACATTGGTTTTTTCAGCGGGTCAGGCCTTATTGGCTGCAAAAGCTGGTGCAACATATGTATCACCTTTTATAGGCCGTTTGGATGATATTTCAACGGATGGTTTGAACCTAATTGCCGAAATCCGAATGATCTATGACAACTACGGTTTCGAAACCGAAATATTGGCTGCTTCAGTGCGCCATAGCATGCATATTATTGATTG
>JBBSLN010000656.1:0-1526 GCA_038255205.1 Flavobacteriales bacterium | reverse complement strand
GCCGATTTATAGCCAGAACAACTGTTGATAAGGTTGATTCGGTATAAATGGTGCATTTCGTTAAAATCATCTGAACTAAAATGAGTCATTATATAGTGTTATAATTATTGATTTTGATGTCTTTTGCCTTTAAGTCAAACATTAAGTTATAAAGCCCGAAAAACGTTCTGTTCATATATATAAAGTGTCTAGAGCCTCGGTTACCGTTCATTTTTCGAAGTTCTGTACTCTTGGAATAACGTTGACCTAATTCAGTAATCTTTCCGAAGAATTTTCCATCTGAAAAATCAAATGTTTCTTCGTGAAAAGGTAGTGTAAATAAACTTAACAATTCATGGAACAATTCAGTGAAAAATTGAACCTCGTCCTTTGAATCGTCTTCACGTAGAATTTCCAACTGGTATAACTTTGAGATGAAAAACTTTTTGTTCGTGATATTTTTTGGTTCTGCCAATTCAAAATATGGTACATAAAAATCATCTGGAATAATTTTCATACATCCAAAATCCAAAGCAATCAATTTGCCTTCTTTGGATACTAAAAAGTTCCCAGGATGCGGGTCGGCATGCACTTTTCGCAAGGTGTGAATTTGGTACATGTAAAAATCCCATAAGGCTTGACCGAGGACATTTGCTTTTTCCTGATCTGTGTTATAAGCTGTAAACTCTGATAGGTGCTCACCTTCCATATAATCCATGGTGATGATTTTATCTGACGACAATTCCTCATAATATTGAGGAAACAATAGGTTAGGAATGTGGGAACAAGCGTCTGCAATTTCCTTGCTTTGCTTCATTTCTAGCACATAATTTGTTTCCTCAATTAGTTTTCCTTCAACTTCCTTAAAGTATTTGTCCGAATCTTTCCCTTTGATATTAAACATTTTCATAGCAATTGGCTTAATAAGAGCCAAATCGGAGGCAATACTTTGGGCAACTCCAGGGTATTGGATTTTCACAGCAAGTTTCTTCCCATTTTTTTCTGCCATATGGACTTGTCCGATGCTGGCAGCGTTTACTGAAGTTGAGTTGAAGGAATCATATAATTCATTTGGCAATTTGCCAAAGTAATTTTTAAAGGTTTTTATCACTAACGGAGGTGAGAGCGGTGGCACTGAAAACTGCGCCAATGAAAACTTTTCTACATAGGCCTGTGGCATAATGCTTTTTTCCATACTCAACATTTGAGCAACTTTTAAGGCGCTTCCTTTGAGTTGTTTTAAGCTGTCATAAATATCCTCTGCATTGTTTTCATTGAGTCGGTTTCTGGCTTCATCTTCGGTTTTGGTTAACTTATCTCCATAATATTTGAGATAGTTGACACCCACTTTTGCTCCGGTGGTTACTAGTTTTGAGGCACGACTTATTTTTGAGATTGGAATTGAATCGATACTTTTCATTTGGGGGTTTTAGTTCATATGAATTTTTTCCCTGAAAATGAATTTTCCAAAGTCAATCATACTTTTTATTGGAGTGATATTCAAAACATCAAAACTGGTGTTGACTGATTTTTCTATATAAATATCT
>JBBSLN010000655.1:0-1527 GCA_038255205.1 Flavobacteriales bacterium | reverse complement strand
TCTGGGTCTGCCCACGCCATTGTCCCCGTAAAACCAGTATGACCAAAGCTTGTCATGGAGACACAACCACAGGTAGAACCTTCGCCCCTCAATTGTGGTTTGTCAAATCCCAAACCTCTTCGATTACCATTTCCACAATAATAGCAAGTATTAAATTTATCCAAGGTTTCCGTCTTAAAATAACGCTTACCTCCAAAATATCCTTTTTGGAGATACATCTGCATAAGTTTAGCGACATCATTCGCATTGCTGAAAATTCCAGCATGACCACCTACGCCTCCCTGCATGGCTGCTCCCATATCATGAACATAACCTTGTACCCTTTGGAATCGATAGTAATTGTCTTCTTCAGAAGGAACAATGTTATTGTTAGTAAAAATAGTCGCAGGATTATAAGTCATATAATTTGCACCTAATGATTGATAAAAATGTTCTTGTACCAATTCATCCAATGGTTTGTCGTAATGTTTCTCGATATATTGCTTCAAAATAAAATAACCCAAATCACTGTACTTATATTTTTGTGACGGCAGCAAATCGCTATCTCTAATTAGTTTCATAATTGTATCAGGATAATCTTTTTGCAAATAGATTTCTTCGGCTACTTTAATACTGTAGTTTTCACTGAATTTACGACGATAAAAACGAGAGCTCGGTTTTTTTACAGTTGAGTCCAAGGTCGCGATATAAAAAGGCACCCAAGGTTTTAATCGTGCATAATGGGAAAGGAGTTCCTTTACAGTTATGTTTTTCTTATTGGAATCGCGAAAATCAGGAAGTAATTGTCCCAATTTTGAATCTAAAGAGATAGCTCCTTTATCTTCTAGTTCCATAATCATAGGAAGTGTTGCCAATATTTTAGTCAGTGACGCCACATCATAAATATCATTGAATTTTACAGGCTCTTTTTCACCATATATATGTGTTCCAAAAGACTTATTGTAGATGACTTTCCCTTTGCGAGCCACCAATAACTGTAATCCTGGCGTGGTTTTATGGTCGATAGCCAACAAGGCCATTGAATCCAATTTCTTGAGTTTTTCTGAACTCATACCAACGCGTTCTGGCAGGCCATAACTCAAGGATAAAATTGACGGAAACGTAATCCCGTCGCCTACTTTGAAATTTTCACCAGCAGACACTGGCAAATTCCCTTTGGCAGGAATTCCACCAAAAATCAATTGCGCAGATTTTCTTTGGGCAATTTCGCTATTTTGATAGCTCATCACAATCCCTTCAATATTTTCAACACTTCGTAAATCTGATAAAGCATAAGGTCTAGCGAAGACATCTAAAATAACGGTATTCGTTCTTGCAATTTCGTAAATCCAAACTAACTCATCATCTTTAAAATTAAAAGGTTTCCATGGACTGGCATTTGATTTATGCAGACCAATAATGACCGTGTTGTACTGCTGAAGCGTTGTAATCATTTCATCAAGCTTGTCAGCCTTAATTTCATGGACTTTAGTGTATTTTTTCAATTCATCTAAAAATGCTGAACCATTATCATCACCAAACTTTACG
>JBBSLN010000654.1:0-1530 GCA_038255205.1 Flavobacteriales bacterium | reverse complement strand
CCGTTAAAAATTTGCTTTTCTCGATATTTTGGTTAAATTATAGGGTATGGTTTATACAGACAAAGAGAAATATTCAGACATTTTAAGTAACTCATTGACTTACTTGGAAAACATTGGTTTTGAGAACATCAAAGCGGACGCAGAAGGTTATGAAACGCCAAAATCGTATCATAAAAGAGGTAGTGACATCCATATCACACCAGACATAGTTGCTGAAAAAGAGGGAAGGAAGCATTATTTTGAGTTGAGCTTAAAATCGGAGCAACCAAAGCTTTTAAAATCAAAATGGTTATTTTTGAACACATTGAGCACTATGCATTCCCATAGATTTAAAATCATTACGACCCGTGGGCACTACAAATTCACGAATGAGATGTTGGACGACATCAATCTTAATGATAAAAAACTAATTAAAATTTAATTATTTTTATAATTACTGTAACTTTTATACGGCTTCATACGTATAACTATATGCGACGTGAATGTCGCACTAAAAAACAGAACAATATTAGATGAGACAACTCAAAATTACGAAGCAGGTCACCAATAGGGAAACGGCTTCGCTAGACAAGTATCTTCAAGAAATTGGAAAAGTTGACCTTATTACTGCTGATGAAGAAGTAGAGTTGGCACAGCGAATTAAAGCTGGTGACCAAAGTGCTTTGGAAAAATTAACCAAAGCCAATTTACGTTTCGTAGTGTCAGTTGCAAAACAATACCAAAATCAAGGTTTGACCTTACCAGATTTGATTAATGAAGGTAACCTTGGACTTATCAAGGCTGCACAACGTTTTGATGAAACGCGTGGTTTCAAATTCATTTCGTACGCAGTTTGGTGGATTCGTCAATCGATTCTTCAGGCATTGGCAGAACAGTCACGTATTGTCCGTCTGCCTTTGAATAAAATTGGATCTATTAACAAAATCAACAAGACGTTTGCTTTTTTAGAGCAAAGCCATGAACGCCCGCCAAGTGCGGAAGAAATTGCCAAAGAATTGGACATGACGATTAACGACGTTAAGGAGTCCATGAAAAATTCTGGTCGTCACGTATCGATGGATGCACCATTGGTAGAAGGCGAAGATTCTAACCTTTATGATGTGTTACGTTCTGGAGAATCTCCAAATCCTGATAAAGATTTGTTGCACGAATCTTTGAGAACCGAAATTGAAAGAGCCTTGGAAACATTGACCCCACGGGAAGCAGATGTCATCCGTCTATACTTTGGTCTTGGTGATCAACACCCTATGACTTTGGAAGAAATCGGAGAAACATTTGATCTAACACGTGAACGTGTACGTCAAATTAAAGAAAAAGCAATTCGTAGGTTGAAACACACTTCACGAAGCAAAATATTAAAAACCTATCTTGGATAAATAAAAATTTCAATTTAAAAGCACCAAATTCCAATAGGTATTTTTGGAATTTGGAATTTGAATGATTGGAATTTGACCTTAACAAACAGTTACAACATAACTGTTCGTTTTTTGATTGATGAAAGAACCCTCGGCTGATTACCGAGGGTTCACT
>JBBSLN010000653.1:0-1531 GCA_038255205.1 Flavobacteriales bacterium | reverse complement strand
TCCTTTTGGTGCGTTTTTGGATTGGGGATTGGTCAAGGAATTATTTTGCCCTTTTAAAGAACAAGCGTTTAAGATGAAGCGTGGTGGTTGGTATTTAGTGTATTGTTATCTCGATGACGAATCCAATAGGTTAGTGGCATCCAGTAAGACAAACCATTATCTGGACAATAAAGAATTGACAGTACAACAATTCGATGAAGTCGATTTAATTATATCGCATCCTTCTGATATCGGTATGAATGTGATTGTAAACAATATACATTCCGGGCTAATTTTTAGTGATGATATCTTTAAAGATTTGAGTATTGGCGACCGAATGAAAGGAACGGTGAAAAAAATCCGTCCAGGCAATAAATTGGATATCTCACTTGGGAAAGTTGGCTATCGAAATATTGAACCCAATGCCGAAACCATCATGCACGAACTTGAAGACAATGGTGGATTTCTTAAACTGAACGACAAGTCACATCCAGATGACATTAAGAACATGCTTCAGATGAGCAAGAAAAACTTTAAGAAGGCTGTCGGTTCTTTATACAAGCAACGAATGATTGACATCAAGGACGATGGTATTTATCTCGTCTAATGCCTTTCAACCGTTAATACCTTTATTTTACATTCGAAAAATTCAAAAATCACATGAGCAAAATACAATGGGAAACCGTTAAGGAATATGAAGACATCACTTACAAAAAATGTAATGGTGTTGCCCGTATTGCTTTTAACCGTCCAGATATACGCAACGCTTTTAGGCCAAAAACCACAAGCGAACTTTATGATGCCTTTTATAATGCTGGTGAAGATGTAAATATTGGTGTCGTATTACTGTCTGCTGAAGGACCTTCTTCTAAAGACGGAATATGGAGTTTTTGCAGTGGAGGCGACCAAAAAGCGCGCGGCCATCAAGGCTATGTTGGCGAAGATGGTTATCATCGCTTAAATATTCTTGAAGTGCAACGGTTGATTCGATTTATGCCAAAAGCGGTTATTGCAGTTGTTCCAGGTTGGGCAGTTGGCGGAGGCCACAGTCTGCATGTGGTTTGCGATTTGACTTTAGCTAGTAAAGAACACGCAATTTTTAAGCAAACCGACGCTGATGTCACTAGTTTTGATGGCGGTTATGGTTCTGCGTATTTGGCCAAAATGGTAGGTCAGAAACGAGCACGTGAAATATTTTTCCTTGGTCGGAATTATTCTGCTCAAGAGGCGTTTGACATGGGAATGGTGAATGAAGTCGTTCCTCATGATGAACTGGAATCAACTGCCTATGAATGGGCACAAGAAATTTTGGCAAAGTCACCTACCTCTATAAAAATGCTCAAGTTTGCCATGAATTTGACGGACGATGGAATGGTCGGACAGCAAGTGTTTGCTGGAGAAGCTACACGTTTGGCTTATATGACCGATGAAGCGAAAGAAGGCCGTGATGCGTTTCTTGAAAAACGGAAGCCTAACTTCGATAAAAAATGGATTCCTTAAGCTTCAAAACCCTATGACGAATATCAAAATCTGGTTGTCTGCGATGCGTTTG
>JBBSLN010000652.1:0-1552 GCA_038255205.1 Flavobacteriales bacterium | reverse complement strand
CTGTTCTATCAGTTGTTCAGTAGCGACAAGCGTTCTACCACCGATCTCAATTTCAAGTTCAGACAGTACGGTAGTTATGACGATTATTTTTGGGCCGGGGTTTCTTACCGGTTCCTAAACGACCAAACATTCAAGCCTTTGAACATTGGCCCGATGGCAGGGATTATGAAGAACAAGTTCTATTTTGCGTACGCATATCAAATCACGATGAACGATCTGGCGGGCTATAATTCCGGTACCCACATGATCACAATTGGCATTGACTTCCTTCAGGGTATAAGTGATTGTCCTTGTACTAACGGAACGAATAAATTGTAATTTTTTGAGAAAAACTGTTCTATGATTTAACATTTATTAATTTTTAGTCAGTATTGGTCAAAAAAGTACTTGATTTTTCTATTGGAAAGTTATTTTCTACATTTAGCTTCTCATTTCATTAGATTTGAGTGCAATCGTTAGCTATGTTTCTAAAATCAAGTAAGTGCTTTATTGGGCTATTGATATTCAGTTTTTTGATTTCCAATCAATTAAATGCACAATATTCGCCCTACTTTCAAAATTACTCTTTATCTGAATACAATGCAGGTAACCAAAACTGGGGTATTTCAAAAGGGGACGATGGAAAAATCTATGTGGCCAATAACAATGGTTTACTTGTTTTTGATGGCCTAAAATGGAGCATACATGAAATTCCAAATAAAACAACAATCCGTTCAGTCTTACCTATAAAGGACAAAATATATATAGGTTCTTATGAGGAATTTGGATATTGGAGAAAAAATAATAAAGGATTATTAGTATATACGTCCTTAAGTCATTTGATTGATAAAAGTGAGTTTCTAAACGAAGAGTTTTGGCAAATTCTCGCTTATAAGGATGCCGTTATCTTTAGGTCGTTTCTTAATATTTATATTTATAAGAATAACAAAATTACCCAGATTAAGCCTCCTTCAACAGTACTTTCAATTGATGTGGTTGATGGAATTATTTATATCTCTACTCTAAAAGATGGAATTTTTATTCTCGATAAATACACCCTTAAGTCATTTATTTTCAATGAGTTGATGATTGACACGAAAGTGGTATCTATCAATGAAAACAACAATCAATTGTTCGTTTCAACATCCTTAAAAGGATGTTATACCTATAAAAATGGAACATTTAAACCTTGGATTTCTCAAATAAATCCAATCCTCAAGGAGCAGCAATTGAACAGTTTTTCGATACTACAAAACGGAAATATGGTATTTGGAACCATTAAAAACGGAATTTATATTACAGATAAATTTGGATCGATACTATTTCACATTAGCAAAGAAAATGGATTAATGAATAATACCATATTAAGCCAATTTGTTGATGGAACCGATGAACTTTGGCTAGGATTGGACAATGGCATCGCCTCAATTAATTTAGATAGTCCTCATTCATTTTATAATGACGTTACAGGAAAATTGGGGGCTGTATATGATGTCATTTTGTACGATGGAGTTATCTACATAGGAAGCAATACTGGGCTTTATTATATTGATGAACAAAACAATTTAAAATT
>JBBSLN010000651.1:0-1553 GCA_038255205.1 Flavobacteriales bacterium | reverse complement strand
ATTTACTGTCAAATGAATTGTTAAAATATCAATTGAGTCCTGACGCCATATTTTCGAGTCCTGCCAATAGAGCATTAACAACATGCAAAACATTTATGGCTGCACTCAATTTTCCGTCAGAACTATTAACTGTTACGGATGAATTATATGATTTCGGAGGTCGCCAAGTCACCGATTTTATTCTGAATCTTAAAGATTCTTATGAAAACGTCCTTATTTTCGGTCACAACCACGCTTTCACGGAAATTACTAATAAATTTGGTGATGAATATGTAGATAATGTTCCTACTTGTGGCTTGGTGATGATTGAATTTAAATCTAATGTCTGGAAAAACATCGATAAAGGGCATACTAAAATGACACTCTTCCCGAAACATTTAAAGTCATAACAATCTAAAGGTTAGAAAATACTCTCCTTGGAATGAAACAATGATAATCAGTGATTATTAAATTAAAAATTTTTGTTTGTTAAGTTTTGACTCATTTTGTCATTGTTATTTAAAGAAATGATGTCGTTGAGCTCTATTCAATTACAACTTAAATAGAATATATTTGTAGTGTAAATTTTAAGAGTTAATGACAAGAGAAAAAAACAGCTATATAAATAGAGAGATTAGCTGGTTGCAATTTAATGCAAGAGTACTTCAAGAAGCTGAAGACGAAAACGTACCCTTAATTGAGCGCCTGCGTTTTTTAGGAATATTTTCCAACAATCTGGATGAGTTTTTTAAGGTGCGATATGCCACCATAAAAAGGATTGACGAGGCAGGTAAGGCTGGACGAAGTGAGTTAGGCGGTTATGCAGCCAGTGAATTATTGGAAATTATTACCCAAATCGTAATCAAACAACAAAGCATAAGCCTTCACATACTAAATAAGATCCATCTCAAATTAGAAGAAAAGAATATTTATTTTATAAAGGAGGATGAAATTGATGAATCCCATCACGCATTCATCAAGAATTATTTCATTCAATATGTGAGTCCAGCCCTTGTAACGATTATTTTAAGTGATCAAGTAGACTTGCCTATGTTAAAAGATAGTGCGGCATACCTTGCTTGCAAAATGCGACTCAACAGCCAGAAGAACCAGTATGCCTTGATAGAAATACCACGAACGATGGACCGTTTTGTGGTGCTGCCCAAAAAAGAAGATAATAACTATATCATTATGTTGGATGATTTATTACGTTATTGTCTTCACGATATCTTTAGCATTTTTGAATACCAAGACATCTCGGCACACATGATTAAAATCACAAGAGATGGTGAATTGGACTTTGACAGTGATTTGAGCAAAAGTTTTATTGAAAAAATTTCCGACAGTGTTAAACATCGACAGATTGGAGAACCCATACGCTTCGTCTACGATCAAACAATCGATGAGGAAACCTTGCACTATTTCATGACCAAAATGTCCATTGAATCAAATGACAGCGTTATTCCCGGAGGACGTTACCATAATCGAAGAGATTATATGGACTTTCCAAGTCTTGGGAGAACCGATTTGTTATATGAAAAAATCAGTCCACTTCCTGTTAAGGGCTTGAGTCT
>JBBSLN010000650.1:0-1558 GCA_038255205.1 Flavobacteriales bacterium | reverse complement strand
GTATCAGTCTTGAAGTTGATGGAACGAATGCAAAAGCAGTTCGGGAAATTGATGGAGGAAAAGAAACTGTTTCTACAAGTTTGCCTCTGGTCATTGGTGGACAAAAAGGATTGGTTGAAGAGAGTGATTTACGCATTCCAAATATGAGAGGCATTATGATGGCGCGTCAAAAACCCTTAAAGGTTGTCGAGGCTGTTGACGCCACCAAAGAAACGTCCACAGTGAAGTTTGAAAAACCAGAACCTAAAGGTGCTGTGAAGTTGGTGTCTGCAGATAATTTAGATGAGTTGGTAAGTTTGCTTCACAATGAAGCCAAAGTTATATAAAAGCCAAAAATCAAGCACCAAATTCCATTGTTGAGATTTGGAATTTGGAATTTTTAATTTGAAAATTTAGAAAAATTATGTCAGTTTTAGTATATACAGAATCAGAAAAAGGAAAATTTAAGAAGATAGCATTAGAAGTGGCTTCTTATGCCAAAGCAGTTGCAGACCAAATGGGAACAACCGTAACAGCTATCACAATCAATGCAAATGACGTTTCCGAATTAGGAGCTTATGGAGTTGATAAAGTATTAAAAGTCAACGATGGTAAATTGGATATGTTCAATGCCAAAACCTATGCAAATGTCATCAAACAAGCTGCTGAAAAAGAAGGCACGAAAGTAGTTATCGTGAGCCAAAGTGCGGACAGTAAATATTTAGCGCCAATCTTGGCAGTAAATCTAGATGCAGGTTATGCGTCAAACGTTGTTGAAGCACCTACCAGTGCGTCGCCTTTCACGGTAAAACGTACAGCTTTCACAAATAAAGCCTTTAATTTCACTACTATTGATACCGATGTGAAATTGGTTGGCGTTTCAAATAATTCTTTCGGATTGGTTGAAAAGTCAGGGAGTGCAGCAGCGGAGGATTTTTCTCCCAATATTCCAGAAAATGGCGTCCATGTCGATTCCATTGACAAAGCTTCCAATAAAGTGAGCATTGCAGATGCCGAAATAGTGGTGTCGGCAGGAAGAGGTCTTAAGGGGCCTGAAAATTGGGGAATGATTGAAGAGTTGGCTGAAGTGCTTGGAGCGGCAACTGCTTGTTCAAAACCAGTATCAGATTTAGGATGGAGACCACATGGCGAACATGTTGGACAAACGGGAAAACCTGTAGCTTCCAACTTGTACATTGCTATTGGTATTTCTGGAGCAATTCAGCATTTGGCAGGTATCAATGCATCTAAAGTAAAAGTGGTAATTAATTCCGATCCTGAAGCACCATTTTTTAAGGCAGCAGATTATGGTGTGGTTGGCGATGCTTTTGATATTGTTCCAAGACTTACAGAAAAATTAAAGGAATTTAAGGCACAAAACGCATAAATTTATTAACTTGTAACGGCAAAAATGCCTGTTGGATATTTTAGCCACGACAACACTTATAAAATATTCGTGTATTCGTGGCTAAATGTTATGGGCTAAATTTTACTAAGGGACAAAAAACCTCAAATTCTGTCAATGACAGTTGGTAAAGTCCTAATTTAAACAGTTATTTGCGTTTTATAATATATGAGT
>JBBSLN010000649.1:0-1565 GCA_038255205.1 Flavobacteriales bacterium | reverse complement strand
CTTTTGTTTCAATAAATTTTGCAATGGGGCTTTCTGGATTAGTGGCTTCTAAAAGCTCTATCTTATTAGGTCCAGACTCAAAGAACGAGGTGTTGACACCCTCGCTTTCAACTGATTCAATTTTATAGTGTGGCTTTCCCAAAAGTGCAGCAAACAAATCATTTGACGCACTCAAATTCTTTACGGCTATGCCAATATGTTCTATTTTTTTCATACTCACTTCCCGCAAAGGCGGGAATCTCATTAAATTAATCTAAATTTCAAATTACATAAGTGACAATCATTCTCACTTTCAAATTCCATCCCATCAACTTTATCCTCTCAAAAATACGATAATCCTCCAATATGCTCTATTTTTGCAGTTGATAAGCCATCAATTGGTTTTTAATTACTCAACTAAATTAGTTGCACATAATTGATTTATAAATTTTTATCATTTTGGAAGAAAGTCATAGACAGAAAAAAATAGGGGGAATTTTACAAGAAGATTTGGTGGATGTTCTTCAAGGCGCCGCTACAAGAGGCGGCATGAAAGGTGTCATCATTTCGGTAAGTAAGGTGAATGTCACTGCTGACTTATCGATTGCCAAAGTGTATTTGAGTATTTTCCCGAATAAGGAAGGTGCTGAATTATTGAAAGGCATTCGCTCAAACACACCCTTGATTCGTCACGAGTTGGCACAACGAACCAAAAACCAATTGCGTCGTATGCCGAATTTGGAATTCTTCATCGATGATTCTTTGGAATACATTGAACGCATCGATAAATCCTTGAAAGGCGACGAAAACCCAATTAAGGATAACGATTTATTGGACAAACGTAAAAAGTCATAAGTGAATTTCGCGCTTTACATCGCCAAGCGTTATTTATTTACCAAGAGCAGTAGCAATGCCATCAATATCATGACCATTATTGCGGCTTCAGGTGTTGTGATTGCTGCAGCGGCATTGTTTATTGTGCTTTCTGGGTTTGGTGGTTTGAAGGAATTCAGTTTAAGCTTTTCTTCTTTTGTGGATCCAGATTTAAAAATGCTTCCCGCTCAAGGCAAATCATTTATTCTGACTGAAAGTGATTCAACAGCGTTGGCTAAAATTGCGGGCGTCGCCACTTTTTCCAAAGTCATCGAGGAGCGGGTTTTTATAGAATTTGATACTAAAAATCTTATATGTACTTTGAAAGGTGTTGACGACAACTACCTCAACGTTACCCAAATGGATTCAATGATTACGCAAGGGTATTGGTTTACGCCAGGTTCTGGTCAAATTGTGTCTGGTTGGGGAATTGCGCATAGCCTGTCCTTTGGCGTTCTTGATTATGGAAAAGCCCTAAAAATTTACGTGCCTAAACCGGGAAAAGGGCAAATCAGTTCCGTAAAAGGTGCTTTTAATACTATTACTGCCGTGAATATTGGCGTGTTCCAAATCAATGAAGACTTGGACAATACATACGTGTTTACGGATATTGTGAACGCCAAATATTTGTTGAACTACGAACAAAACCAAATCAGCGCAATTGAATTGAAATTACAACCAAACGTTGATGAAACAAAAGTAACGGAAGCTAT
>JBBSLN010000648.1:0-1571 GCA_038255205.1 Flavobacteriales bacterium | reverse complement strand
TGTACGCCATATTTCTCTATTTCGGTATAGCAGGCATGTAAAAAATCATGTGGCGTAATGTCATCCCTTGTAAGATAATTGTGCATGCCATGCGACCATCTATTTCGTTGGTTTCCCGTATCAAAAACAATCACTTTTCGCCTGCAACGCCCTAAAACTACAGCCGCATTTAATCCTGCAGGTCCACCGCCTACAATAATTACATCCTGAACATCCATACTGTTTATTTGAAATTAAATATATGTTGTATCATTAGCGTTGCGTTATTAGTCAAACATTTTCAATTGGTTATGATTTTGTTCTTTGAAATATTGTAATTGAGTTTGCTGAAACAGTTGATTTATGGGCATTCTTTCAAAAATGGATATGCTTATAATCTGTAGAATTTCGTAAAGGGATTGCTGAAGCATAAATTTCTTCTTGGCAATGGCTACTAAAACATATACAGATACTGCAATCCATACCTGGGTTTTTACAGCATTTTCTGAGTGACCCCAGAACGATTTTATTTTCAAATGTTGCTTTATCCATTTAAAGAACAATTCTATTTTCCATCTGTGTTTATATAACTGTGCTATCTCAGTTGCTTCAAGATGAAAGTTGTTTGTAAGGAAGATTAAAACCTTCCCTGTTTCTTCATCGTAGAATTTTATTCTCCGCATTTTTTCAGGATAATCTTTTACAGCATAGTAACCATTGAGCATGATAGTTTGATCGCAAAGAACACCTTTGTTCTTATCAGCCGTTCGTGAGTAGATGCGTCTACAATTCATGTTGTCTTTTGCTCTTGTTACAAAGAATGCATCACACTGATGAATTCTGTAAAGCCGCTTGTAGTCTACATATCCTCTGTCCATTACATAAAAGCTGTTAGCTTCAAAAGAAATAACATCCAGTACATTCACATCATGAACAGAAGCATTTGAAAACAGAATAAACTCCGGAATAGATGTTTTTAAATCTAACTGAGTATGCAATTTGATTCCGCTTTTCGTACTTCGAAAAGTAGCCCAGTAAAAGGCAGATAAACATAAATCAATAGTAGTGGCATCTATAGCAAATACATTGTTTTTTAACTGTATTTCCAGATTATTATCGCCAAGATATAATTGCTTCGCCTGCTTAATAAGCCGCATAGCTAATTGTTCATAAATGAGGTAAGAGCGATTTTCATTAGCTCTGCTAAGTGTGCTGTTTGCAACTAATTCACCAATGCCAAGATGATAGAGTTTGTGAGCATTTGCTTTTAAACACAGAAGAGTATCACTTAAACTTTCACGATGGGTAAGTTGACCAAAGGACATACATAAAAACTGTTTCCAGCAATTGAAATCTTTAACCTTGTAGTCACCAAAGTGCCTGTTGACAATGGTTTGGAACTGTTTGTAAGAAACTAATTCCATAATTTGCGCAAAGACGTACTTGCCCTGATTCATAATAGTTGAAAATCAAAAGGTTATAAAACTTCAAATTTTCAAAAATTCAAATCGTTTCCAACTTAAAATACTAGCAAACTCAATACTGACAATACTTTCAAAGAACTAATTATTATAACAACGCAACGCTAGTGA
>JBBSLN010000647.1:0-1575 GCA_038255205.1 Flavobacteriales bacterium | reverse complement strand
TGCGATGTTTAAGACATCTGCTTCGCTGGCATAAATTATAGAGCTTTGCTTACTGCTTATTTTCTCAGGGATTAGGTTTTCCTTGATTGCATCGGTGTGGATGTGGTAGTTGACTTTGGAGAGCGTTCGTTGGAAGTCCCAGTTAAGTTTTAAGCGATTGTTTTCATCTTCTTTGAGGCGTTGATATTCTTTCACTAGTAAGAGCTGAAATTTTGGACTAATCCACATTCCAAAATGAAAAGCCACATCTTTATGTGCGAAAGTTCCACCATATCTTCCAGCTTTTGCAGAAATACCTATAGCATTTGTAAGCTCCATCCAATTTTTAACTGATAACACAAAATTGTTACTTCCTGCCGAATTTTTAATTGTACCGAATTCGGTATAATTAAAATTCGGATTGTACAAAGCTTCCCATTCGCCAAGATATTCAATCGTGCTTTTTAAACTAAGCCACTTAATAATTATAACCTCCTGCAATTGGCTTTTAGCCATATCTGTCAATGAGATATAATCGCTATCATTTTGGGCGATAATGGAAATTTCAACACCTTCAATATTTAATTTTTTGTTCATTGCCATAGTCAGAATAATTTAAGTGTGTCAAAAATAGATCTGAATACTTTTCTAAACCCCTCGAATTCGAGGGGTTTAAAACCGGGATCGTTTATATGTTCCCAAGTATTTAAAACTCTAATGTAGGTCGTGCACAAATGCAATTTTTGACGTCAGCCTGAATTACGCATTTCCTCCAATTGTTCATTTTAAATTTTAGATCACTCACAAACCAACAGCTCAAAACTGATAACCGACAATCATCGAATGATTGCATGAGTCGTTCTTCCATCGTAATGAGGCAAAGTCAACTCCCTTAAATCCACTGGCACCACTCGGTGGATTCCGGCTTCGATCATCGTAATGCCAAAGCTAATATCCGCACTGGTCCTAGCGATTTTGCTTCTGGTGAAGATAATCAATCGATTCAAATAGTTATTTATTTAGTTGATTAAGTGCTTTTTTATGTTGAACCAGAGATTTCATTTGAGAAAAAATTAGAGACTTTCCGACTTGACAGAGTTGATTAAGGAGATTTTTCACCTATACAAATATCTCTTTTTGAAACATTTATCCAACCTTGAGGGAAATCAAATTTCCCAATTATATGAAGTTTAAATCTTCGCCAAAAGGTTAGTTTTCACAAATTCGTATGCTTCCGCTATCTCATAATCGATTCCACTTGTCAGTAATCCATTCATTTCGCCCTGAAAATCGGGGTCCAGAATTTTCTTTTCCATATTTTCGATAAACTGGTTTTGGGTCACTTTATTACCTTCTGCTGCTAGGTAATGGTGGAAGGCATTAATAATCCTTTCTACATTGACGGCTACATTATTCATTTCGTACTATAGGTCGAATAGGTCACGACCTTTCTTGCGCTGGTACAAAGCCCGAAGTTTGGTAGCCAGTAATTCATCCAATTCATAAGTTGCAACTAAAGCTTCCCCGCTTTCCCATTCAGATTCTAATCGGACGGGGACATGTTGTATTCCATAGATTGAAAAGTATTCTCGGGTA
>JBBSLN010000646.1:0-1580 GCA_038255205.1 Flavobacteriales bacterium | reverse complement strand
CACAAGGGTCGGGCTTTTCGTTATATCTTTTTTGCGAAAAGCAAAAAAGGATGCCACTTCAATCCCTCACGCAAATTTCAACAAGAATCAAAGATACAAACTAAACCACTACCATATATTTCCTTAATTTTACCAAATAATTATTTTTTGTATCCGAGAATTATGCACAGAATATGAAGCGATAATGGTTAAAATGTACTTAAGACTGACTGATATAAGCCGTAAGGCAAAAAAAGGATTACTTCATAATAATTTATAAACTAAAAAAAGTCAATACTATTTAGGCATGGACAACAACCCTCAACCCATGAGAACCTTGAATTTTTGAACATTGAATATTGAACCCGAAACCATAAACTATAAACAATAAACAAAACCAGTGGGAAGCAAAAACAAACTAAAACGCTTTAAAGAGAACGAAACGTTCAACAATGTCATTCAGCCTACACGTGATGAATTGGTCAACCAAGATTTCGATTTAAAGGGCTACTGGAATGAGAAAGTATTCAGAAATAGTAGTCCATTGATACTTGAATTGGGATGTGGCAAAGGCGAATATAGTATCGCATTGGCCAAGCGCTATCCTAACAAAAATTTTATTGGTATCGATATCAAAGGTGCACGCTTTTGGCGAGGCGCAAAGACGGCGATTGAAGAAAAAATCGAGAACGTTGCCTTTCTCCGCACACAAATCGAACTAATTGATTTCGCTTTTGCAGAAAGTGAAGTTGATGAAATCTGGATAACCTTTCCAGATCCACAAATTAAATACAAGCGCACCAAACACCGCATGACCAATGCAGAATTCCTTCAACGCTATAAAAAAATCCTGAAACCAGATGGTGTCATCCACCTTAAGACAGATAGTGAATTCATGCATGGCTACACACTTGGCTTGTTACATGGCGCAGGCCACGAAGTGTTATATGCAAATCATAACGTCTACAGACAAGAAGGAAGTCCAGATGAAGTCACGAGTATCCAGACACATTATGAAAGCCTTTATTTGGAAAAAAACAAACCAATTACCTATATTCGATTTAAAATCAACTAATCTTGAACATCACAGTCGTATTTTTTCTAGGTTTAATTATTGCGTTCATTGGCGTCATTCCCCCTGGACTGTTGAATATGACGGCAGCGAAAATCAGTTTGAAAGAAGGACATGCTAGAGGCATGATGTTCTCGCTTGGTGTATGTATTATCGTATTTTTACAGACCTATATTGCTGCGATGTTTGCTCGCTATTTGACAAATCATCAAGACGTTGTAGAAATCTTGCAGAGAGTTGCTTTCGTGATTTTCGTGTTGATTACCATTTACTTTCTGCTTATAGCAAAATCTGACCCGAAGCCAAACATCGAATCGCATTCCAAGAGTAAACACAGCAGATTTTTTCAAGGCATGTTCCTTTCGGCAATCAATGTATTTCCGATTCCATATCAAGCATACATGACCATTACAATAGCCTCGTTCGGATGGATGGTCTTTGAAACCACTTCTATTATTGCATACGTTTCAGGAGCAGCTACTGGGACGTTTGTGATGTTATATTTTTATATTTTCTTTTTTGACAAAAT
>JBBSLN010000645.1:0-1601 GCA_038255205.1 Flavobacteriales bacterium | reverse complement strand
TTTTTATTAATTAATTTATCAAGCTGGATTGTGCTTAAAACGTCACAGGTTTTAAAAACCTGTGAAGTTTGGTAAACTTTATAATTTAAAATAATCAATATAGGTATCTAAATCCTTATCTCCACGACCAGATAGATTGATGACTACAATATCATCAGGTTTGAATTTCTTCTGGTCAAAAATCGCCAAGGAATGAGACGTTTCTATCGCAGGAATAATGCCTTCTAATTGTGACAGTTCTAATCCAGCAACCATGGCTTCATCATCAGTAATCGAAATAAATTCTGCACGTCCCGTTTTGTACAAATGCGCATGCATTGGTCCAACGCCAGGATAATCCAACCCAGCCGAAATCGAGTAAGGTTCGGTAATTTGGCCATCCAGAGTTTGCATCAACAAGGTTTTGCTGCCATGAATAATTCCTTCTTTTCCAAGAACTGATGTTGCGGCACTTTCACCAGAATGCACACCTTTGCCAGCGGCTTCCACGGCAATCAGTTTCACATCGGTATCTTCTAAAAAGTGATAATAAGCGCCAGCAGCATTGCTGCCACCTCCAACGCAAGCGACTACATAATCTGGTTTTGTTCTGCCTTCTTTTTCTTGAAGTTGCCATTGAATTTCTTCGGAAACGACTGCTTGAAAACGTGCGACCATATCTGGATAGGGATGTGGTCCAACAACACTCCCGATAATGTAATGCGTATCAACTGGATTATTAATCCAATCTCTGATGGCCTCATTTGTAGCATCTTTCAACGTGCGACTTCCTGATAATGCAGGAACTACTTTTGCTCCTAACATTTTCATTCGCGCAACGTTTGGTGCTTGTCTTGCAATGTCGATTTCACCCATGTACACAATACATTCCATTCCCATTAAGGCACAGACGGTTGCTGTTGCGACACCGTGTTGGCCTGCACCTGTTTCTGCTATAATTCGTGTTTTGCCCAAACGTTGTGCCATCAAAATTTGACCAATGGTATTATTAATTTTGTGTGCGCCCGTGTGGTTTAAATCTTCACGCTTGAGATAAATTTTAGTGTTATATTTTTCGCTCAACCGTTTGGCAAAATAGAGCGGGGACGGACGACCCACATAGTCCTTTAGCAAGTAGTTGAACTCTTTTTGAAATTCAGGTTCTGCCATTATCTTTAAATAGTTTTGACGCAATTCTTCCACATTAGGATAGAGCATTTCTGGGATGTAGGCTCCTCCGAATTCTCCGTAATAGCCTTTTTCGTTGATGTTGTATGTCATTTTGTTTCGGGATTGGACCTCACAAGTTTTCAATCCCGAAGCTTCGGGACTGTGAGGTCTGGGTTTAATATATTTTTAAATGTTTTTAATTTTTGTACATCTTTCAATCCAGCCTCGATTTCAAATTTGCTGTTGACGTCAATAGCGTAACAGTATTGTGAGGCCTCTGTTTTGAAAAATGATTTAATATGTTCTGATTCTTCAATTCCTATTCCACCGCTCAAAAAGTAAGGTTTTGTGGATGGATAATCTTTCAAAACTTCCCAATTGAAGGTGTATCCGTTTCCGCCTGGAAGTTTTCCTTTGGTATCAAATAAATAGTAATCACAGACTTGTTCATA
>JBBSLN010000644.1:0-1621 GCA_038255205.1 Flavobacteriales bacterium | reverse complement strand
CCGTTGATATGTTTCCCCAGACTTATCATGTAGAGAATGTAATCAGCTTAATACTTAAGAAATGATGAGAGATGAAAATGCACCCGAATTGGACGGGAAATATCTTGGAACAATTACAAGTGATTTCGTGAAGATTTCAGACACTTTGAAGGAAGCTTCCTATCAAGTTCGCTCAAGAAAATTTTCCGAATATCCCATCTTTCCAATCTCCAAAGAGATGCAACCCATTGGGAAAATATTTATCGGAAAAGCTGAAAAAGACCTCGATTGGAATTACTTCATTACCTATCTGGATGAGTTTGTACAACGGAAATTGATTGGGGAAGAGTCTCTGGAAGATTTTACGAAAGCCTACAAAGATCCCGATGAATTTTGCTGCCTGTTTGTGATTGATGGGGCGTTCACCAGTTTTGTTTACATTCCTTATCCGAATGATTAAGGTAAAAAAAAAGGCTTTACCAATTAAATTTGGTAAAGCCTTTTTAATTATTGATAATCAGTAACCTATAGAATCTTAAGAAAAGCTATAATTCATCATGATCTGGCTCAGAACCCAAGAACTGATCGAGTTCTTTTTTCGACTAGTTGATTCAAAGAGTAACACATTTGGGTTGCTGTGCGAGCTGCTTTTTGATGAGTCTTTGGCTTGATTCTTACATTAAAACTTCCCTTGTGGGATTTATGAGGACTTTCATTTTTCAGGCTACAGAGTTCCAAATAATCTTCCACCGACTCTTTGAAATATTATTTCAGATTTTATTTTTTTTGTTGAAATGATCGCGAAAGTCACCTGTCCTTCTTCTTTCTTTCAGCCTTTAATTTTTTAAGCTCGTCGAATATATACGCCTTTTCTTGCTTGAGTGAAAGGTTCATGATCTCGTGACTGACCTGCTCACGAATTTCTCTCATTCGTTCAACCATTGTTTGGGTTCTATTAGCTGTTTTCATCTTTAAATATTTCGTTAGGAGTTCTGATTTCTGTCATTTGATATCCTTCTCTAAAATTGACCGAATTATAACCTCTAATTCGTTCAAGGTTAACAATATGCTTAAAGTTCCAACTGACAAGTACATCCGCTTTAAAGAATGTTGCCAAAGCGATGTGTTGACAGTCGGCTATGCTTGTCCGTCCAACCACTTTTTCGACAATGTACATTTCTGCCAGTTGTTTAGACTCATCGGTAAGTTCAATTCTTTCAATGTTGGAAAGTGACTCAAATAGATCAATAATATGGTCAGGGGCTTTATAAATTTCCAATTCAAGGATTTCGGACACCAGAATTGTAATTTTTCGAGAATTCAGAATGTTGAAGAAGGATTTTGTTGATTCATCAAATTCAGCATCGAAATATCCCCCAAATACCGATGTATCAATATAAATCCGCTTTATCATAATAAAGTTATTTTAAATGTTTTTGCCTAATCAATTAACTCCTCTGCCCGTCAACTGCTTACGCTAATATCGATACTCACCACTTCTAAAAATGCTTCCAGCCCTGAGCCTTGATTTGCACTGCTGTCCCACTTTTGGTCACCAAAAACTTTCCTTCCTCCGATTTAGTGATGTGTCCGATAAAGTGAATGTCCGGATGCTTTTCTACTTTTTCAAAGTCCTTCTGAT
>JBBSLN010000643.1:0-1624 GCA_038255205.1 Flavobacteriales bacterium | reverse complement strand
TCCTCTATATAATGAGCCTTCGCCGCCAAAACCTAAATGGTCATAGTGTGCTCCAATGACGATGGTGTTGTCAGCTTTATTATCTATATAACCTAAAATATTAGTCCCGGTAATAGTACCATCTTCAGACATAGTGGTGTAAGTGACCTCACTATGCGGGTCGGTTTTTGGCCTAAAACTGAAGACTTGATAAAACCCATTGGTGCCTTTAGGTTTCAATCCCAAATCTTTAAAACGTTTTGAGATGTATTCTGCAGCGTCTTGTTCACCTTTGGTGCCTGTTTCTCTTCCTTCGTAAGAATCAGAGGCCAATTCAGCCACGTCGTCCTTTATTGACACTTCTTTCAGCATTTCCGTTTTGCAGGAAACGACCAAGGATAAAAAAAGTATTGCGAATAATGTGAATATGGATTTCATCTATTTAAATTTATTTTTTTAGTGGTCAGAGACTATGCTTTGATTGGCCTATCGATTTATTTAGTAGTTTGTACAAGGCATTTCATCTTGAAATATTAATTTTGTATAAAATTAGACAATAATTAATTAGAGACGCAACGAAATTCTATTTGCAAACCGAAATTGAAACCCCATGAAATATATTTTTCCCCTAATAATAGCCATCTTTTTTTTTTCCTGCAAAAACGAAAATGAATTAAAATCCCAAAACACTAATTCAAAGAAAGTTACTTCCAAAGACACCTTGATTTTCCCTGAAGAAAAACACTTCAAATCCATCAAGCAAATTACGTTTGGCGGCGACAACGCCGAAGCCTATTGGAGTTTTAATGACCAGCAAATAATATTTCAGTCGAACAATAAAAATTGGAATGTGAGCTGCGATCAAATGTTTTTAATGAATGCTGATGAAACTTTTGAAAGCAAAGTTCCGCCGATGATAAGCACCGGAAAAGGTCGTACAACTTGTGCCTACTTTTTACCGGATAACAAGCATATTATTTATGCATCTACTCATTTGGGCGGTGAAGCCTGTCCAGAGACACCGATGAAAATAAACGGCAAATATATCTGGCCCATTTATGACACCTATGATATTTTTGTTGCCGATTTAAAAGGGAATATTACCACACAGTTGACGAATGAAATCGGCTATGATGCCGAGCCAACCGTATCTCCAAAAGGTGATAAAATTGTATTTACCTCCACCAGAAATGGCGATATCGATTTATACACGATGAACATCGATGGAAGTGACGTGAAGCAAATTACCTTTGAATTGGGCTATGATGGTGGCGCATTCTTTTCGCCAGATGGAACTAAAATCATCTACCGTTCATCGCGCCCTAAAACCGAAAGTGAAATCTCTGAATACAAGGATTTGTTGAGCCAAGGATTGGTGCAACCCACCCAAATGGAACTCTATATTTGTAATGCTGATGGAAGCGACTTGCGCCAATTGACCAATCTAGGAAATGCGAATTGGAGTCCATTTTTCTTACCTGATGGAAAGCGCATCATTTTTTCGTCAAACTTTGAAGCTGAAAGAGGCTTTCCTTTCAATTTATACATGATTGGAATTGATGGAAAAGGTTTGGAGCGTGTTACCCATAGCGAAACGTTTGATGCGTTTCCTGTATTTTCAAACGATGGCAAAAAGTTGATTTTT
>JBBSLN010000642.1:0-1655 GCA_038255205.1 Flavobacteriales bacterium | reverse complement strand
TTCCACATCCAAATCAGGAATAATGGTTTTTACATATACAAAACCTTCTGGCAGCTCTGACGTTTTTAATGGTGTCAAAGCCAAAGCACATAAGAAAAGAAGTATAATTTTGTAATTCATAAGCTTTAAGCTAATTTAGTTAAAATAACGCTATGGATTTATTCAATTCTGATAAAACTGTTTTCAACCTTCCGAATGCGGGGTTGATTTACATTCCTAATTTTTATTCTTATGAGAAGTCAATTCAATATTTTCAACTTTTAAAAGACAATATTCCTTGGCAACAGGATGACATTACAGTATTTGGTAAGACTCATAAGCAACCACGATTGACAGCATTGTTCGCAAACAATGATTTGCCATACAGATATTCAAATATCCAAATGACACCTCATGAATTCACAACAGAACTATTGAAAATTAAATCAGATATTGAAAAAGAAGCAAACCATGTATTCACGACTGTTTTGTTAAATTTTTATAGACATGGAAATGACAGTAATGGTTGGCATGCAGACAATGAGAAAGAGCTTGGTAAAAACCCTGTTATTGCATCCTTAAGTTTTGGCGAACCGCGTGTGTTTCATTTTAAACATCGTACGATTAAAACCGAAAAACACAAACTCATTTTAGAAGATGGAAGCCTATTGATTATGAAAGGTGAAATGCAGAAGTATTGGCTACACCAAATCCCAAAAACACAACGTGACATTGGCGCGAGAATCAATTTGACCTTCAGGACTATAAAAGAAAAAGTCGAGGTCCCTCAACCTCGACTTTCCTAATTTGCTTTCGTTTTACACTGTAGATTTGGGGTCTCCAAAGTCAACAACATAATGCAAATATTAATTAATTAATCCATTGAACTAAAAACTAAATCTTAGTACACTTCAAATGTATAATTATATTTCAATTAGTCTGACAAAATACATATTAAATCGATGAAATGCATTATATTTTAACATTTGAAGATGAAATATTCATAATCATCGATGAAATGCATGTTTCGATACAAAAAATAAATACCAAAAAATAGTTAATCTCAACAAAATTTTGATATGGATAATTACGTTATTAAAAAATAGTTACTTTTAGTTCCAATTAATTTTCACGACAATGAAATATGTGTTTTCAATTTTTTTAGTGTTTATAAGCTTCGCTACGTTCGCTCAAGAAACATCCTATACATCTGTTGACATACCCATTTCAAAATTCATTGATGGCACGTTATTGAAACCCAACGAAGGCTCTTCTGCATTAGCCATAATCATCGCGGATTCTGGCCCAATAGATAGAGATGGCAATCAGGATTTTCAGAAAACAAATAATTTAAAAAAACTAGCGGCGGGACTGACCAATAGCGGAATTGCGACTTTTAGATATGATAAGCGAATCGTGAAGCAACTCCGGCGAGGGAATTTAGACCCAAACATCAAGTTTGATAATTTCGTAAATGATGCAATTGATGTCATCGACTATTTCAGGAAGCAAAACGATTATAAAAAGATTTACATTATAGGTCATAGCCAAGGTAGCTTAATAGGAATGATGGCTGCAAAAGAGAAAGCAGATGGATTCATCTCAATTGCCGGTGCTGGCAAAAGCATTGATGCAGTCATTCTAGAACAAGTAGAACTTACCGCTCCCATGTTCAC
>JBBSLN010000641.1:0-1655 GCA_038255205.1 Flavobacteriales bacterium | reverse complement strand
TTTAACGCTCCAAATCATTAATAATGACCTACTTTTGCAAAAAATTTAAAGTGTTCGGCTATGCAACTTAATTTTAAGGAAATTTTTACTGCTTTTATGATACTTTTTGCGGTAATTGACATCATTGGAAACATTCCGATCATCATTGATTTACGTAAAAAAGTAGGTCATATTCAAAGTGAGAAAGCCTCCATCATCGCCGGTATCATCTTGATTTTGTTTTTATTTATCGGGCAAAACATTCTCTCATTGATTGGAATAGGTGTTAACTCCTTCGCGGTTGCAGGTGCATTTATCTTATTTTTCATCGCTTTGGAAATGATCTTAGGTATCACGTTATATAAGCATGAAGAAACAGATATCTCCACCGCATCAGTTTTTCCGTTGGCATTCCCGTTGATTGCAGGCCCTGGAAGTTTGACGACGCTCCTGTCATTAAGGGCAGAGTTTCGAATCGAAAATATTATTGTTGCGATTATCGTCAACGTTATCATTATCTTTATAGTTCTGAAAACGTCTGCTAGGATTGAACGTTTTCTGGGCCCAAACGGTATCAGTATCATCCGTAAAGTGTTCGGCGTGATTTTATTGGCGATTGCTGTAAAATTGTTTGCGCACAATATTAAAGCTTTGTTTGAATTATCTTAACTTGTCCATTATGAAAATCACAACCATCATTTTTTCCGTCATCGCATTGGGACTTATCATCTTTAACGCTACCAAACTTAATTTTGATGCCTTATTTGAAGGCGAAAGCATTATTGCTATCATGGTTATAATGGCTTCTTTATGTGCCATTATCTTGTTGCAAATTTTGAGGACTTCTAAACGTATTGAAGCACTTTCAAAACAAAGAAAGTAATGTTTGACGTATTAATTGTTGGTGGTGGAGCCGCTGGATTATCTAGCGCTTTAGTATTAGGTTCTGCTAAAATTAAACCTTTCGCCCAAGACAAAAAAATCGGGATTGTGGTGCATCAACGAGCGTCGCATCTGCAAACAGCTTTATTCAATAATATGTTGGGAATGGCCCCTGGAACGACGGGACAATCTATTTTAGAAAACGGAAGAGCACAACTGGCAAATTTATATCCACACGTCGTTCAAATTGAGAATGAAAAAGTGATTGAAATCACTAAAACCGAGGACCATTTTGCGGTCATTACGAATAAATCTTCTTTGAGATCAAAATTGGTGGTGATTGGTGTTGGCTATACCAATCTAATGAATATCGCAGGATTGGAAAGTTACATCGAACCGCATCCAAGAGCTGCAGCAGAAAAAGAACGTATTTGGTTAAAAAATGTCAATCATCTTGTAGATGAAGGCTTGTATGTGGCAGGAACATTAGCTGGCTGTAGAAGTCAGTTCGCAATTGCTTGTGGAAGTGGAGCTCAAGTAGCCACTGATATCCTGACATTTTGGAATGGCGATATTGATAGCCATATACATGATAAAGTTTAGGTTACTGACCTTTACTCAACTTAATAACCTCTTCAATCATATCATCGGTTGCGTTCATGATTTCTTCATAGGAATCGTGACCAAATAGTTGTTCTGCCAATGAAGCCTTAATCAATTGTTTCATTTCTGTATTGTAAGCCACAAATGTAATACTAACGCGCTCCTTTTGACTCAAATACTCCTGAAAACGA
>JBBSLN010000640.1:0-1655 GCA_038255205.1 Flavobacteriales bacterium | reverse complement strand
TACTTATTTTCAATTGCTTTTAACTGCCCATCCCACCACTTGTTGACCTCCATTGCCAGAATGAGATCTGGATTTTTCATTTCAATTAATTTAATTAACTCTTGTGAGTTTTTATTGGACATTTTCACATTTGCAACCAACAAAGTAAATTGCTCATCCGTACTTTTCAAGTCTGTTGCTAAAGGCACCTCAACCGGCACCAAAGGGGTGTAATGAATAAGATAGGCACCATTGACCATTAATCCTGTTGAGATTGCCGCAATGAAAAGATAGACATGCCATTTCCATTTTTTAGCGGTTATGGTAAGGATGATTAAGCACAGGACGGAGGTTAAAAACAACTGGATACGTGTAAAGTCGAGCATTTTTAAAAATCGATTGTCTGTGTCCCTAAATATGGAGGCTATGGAACATACCGCTATAATCAAAGCAATTATACCAATGGTGACATACATGATTTTTCTTAATTTCTCCACCTACGTAAGTTAACATAAAAATCTGGATGTTCAAACTGTGAGTAGAGGATTTCTATTTAAGTCGCATAGTAAGGACGCCATAATAATTTCATTAATTTTTTTAGAATTTATGGTTTCCCGAAAAGCTATTATATAAACAGTCAATCATTTATGTGACGGTTGCATCTTTTAAATATTAAAGATGATCAAGTCATTTGAATGAATGGAACCAATACCACAGCAGTCTTAAAGCGAATGATACCTGATAAAAACAATTCATAGACAAAATCGATAGTTACTTACAGAGCTCCCTTTTATCGTTGAAAATTGTAAGATGCTGTTATTTATAGAGTTATTTAGGCTGTTGAACTAATTTTTATCCTTATCTCCAAAAGTGGCGGTATGTTTGTTTACCCTCAATTTACTAAATGAATTTTAATCAAATTTACATGGATATGGAAACTACTTTAAATTACCGCTTTCATAGAAGATCAAAGAATTATTTTGATTGGTTATTGAATACAATTAAATCTGAAAATTATCACCAGGCGGAATGCCAGATTGTAACTTCTGATAACACAGGATTGAGATTAAGTCTTTAAGAGAATTACAAGGTCATCATCCAAGATTGTTGTAGGCGTCTGAATTTGCGCAATTCGCTTCGAAGTATCGGCAAGTAATCTTTGCCGTTGCTATTGCATTGCTCTAAACGTTTACAGTTGTTGTAGAGCAGATTTGTCAATCGCTCTAATGATGCGATGTGCTTGTGCTTGTTATCGGTATAACGTTCGAGTTCGGCATTGACTATTTCTGGTGCCAAAGAGCTGGATTGCTGGACGATATCTCCAGAAAAATAAATGTTTGCATCTTCACTGCCATCTGGTCTTAAGTAACACAAATCCTGATTGAGATATGTGGAAATACTTCGTGATAGGATAATGATTTCCATAGCCTTTTTATAAATAGGCAAATCAGATAGATGAGATGGGATTTGGTACATAACGTTATTAATAGCAATGACAACAAAATTAGTGAGAAGGCATCACACTCTACTTTCGATATGAAGGCAAAATTGTATATTTGCTTTAATAATTAAGTTTTTATAGTTAAAATTCATTCAATGACAATAGATAACCTTAACTGGAACATTTTGAAATGTTTACAGACCAACGCACGACAATCAAATGCCGAAATAGGACG
>JBBSLN010000639.1:0-1667 GCA_038255205.1 Flavobacteriales bacterium | reverse complement strand
TCGGAAGACGAACCCGAATTATTGCAACAACTCACACGAGAAACCTACCAGAAAATAATGCAGCCACGCATGTTGAGTGGTCATTACCAAGGTCGTTTATTGAGCATGATTTCGAAATTGGTCAACCCAAAATACATTCTGGAAATTGGGACCTACACTGGTTATTCAGCGTTGTGCTTGGCTGAAGGGATTCAAAATGGTGGAGAAATTCACACGATAGATATCAACGAAGAACTCTCTGATTTTCAGCGTAAGTATTTTGATGCTTCAAAATACGGCAAACAAATTCATCAACATGTTGGTGATGCCTTGGAGATTATTCCGAGTCTTGACAAAATTTTCGATTTAGTATTTATTGATGCGGATAAAGAAAATTATACCAATTATTTTCATCTGATTATTGACAAACTAAAACCAGGAGGTGTCATTCTTTCTGACAATGTACTTTGGAGCGGTAAAGTCATTGAACCATTAGACGAAAACGATATTTCTACCAAGGCAATATTAGAATACAATCAACTTTTAAAAATCGATGAGCGTATCGAAACGGTTTTATTGCCTATTCGTGATGGCTTGACCGTTAGTAGAAAAAAATAAAGCCCTGAATTACTTCAAGGCCTTATTATATGAGTTAAATCTTATTGTTGCTTTAAATTAATTAATTGATACAAATAACTTAAGTTAGTATCGATTTGATGGTTACAGCTTGCGTTTCACAGAACCTGTAATATCTTCAAGTTCATCTTTCATTTTATTGATTTCGCCGGTGATATTCTTTGTGACATCAGAATCTATTCCATGTTTTTCAACATTTTTAGTGATTTCTCCCTTGATATCATTAGTCGCATCCCTTAATTGGCGCATGCCTTTACCCATTCCTTTTGCAATGTCAGGAATTTTATCTGCACCAAACACCATCACAACTATAAATAGTATGAATATGATTTCAGTGGTGCCGATGAATAAAAATATTGTTTGTAGTATCACAAGGCAAATATAGTAAGATGTTTTGGTTCATTTAAAAAAGCCGACTTAAAAAAGTCGGCTTATATGTTAAATTAATTTTTTACTTTGTTCTTGAACTTGTCAAAATCACTTTGTTCCATTTTTTTCGGCCAAGAATTATTGGAGGTATCAATATCTGCCGTTTCTTCGTTTGGATCGACAATGATTGATACTATTTCCTTATCGGAAGCAATCGCTTTGCTCACTTCTTTATCATTCAATCGCCAAATTTCTGCTGGATATTTTTCACTTTTTGAAGTGCCGTCAGCGTATTTGTATTCCACGATAATTGGCATCACCAAACCTCCTGGTTTTTCAAAGGTCACATTGTAGAAATATTTTGGTTGTTTGATTGCTTTTTGCTCTTCCGGAGAAAAATTATCCATAATGTATTCCTTCAAAGTTGGTGAGTTTTCCAACAAAGTACCGTTTCTCATACTTTCTTTATATTCATCACTTCCTTCCTCCACCATATAAACCATAGGCGGTAAATCTTTGATGTTAATACCTCTACTTTGCGCTATGTTTTTAGCGTATTGATTCGGTTCTGAAGACACATAGTATTTATTTACTTCTTTGACTCCAATATCAACCCAATCAGTTGTATAGAACCAACCTCTCCAATACCAATCCAAATCGAATGCCGAAGCATCCTCCATGGT
>JBBSLN010000638.1:0-1670 GCA_038255205.1 Flavobacteriales bacterium | reverse complement strand
GCCAAGAATGTCATGTATTCAATTCCTGATTTCATAGTACTTGCTTTCAACTCTCCTTTAAGAACGTAGCTTGCAAAGATATTACCCATAGTACTATCTTCCCAACCTGGTACAATTATAGGCAAATTTTTCTCTGCTGCTGCATACATCCAAGAATTTTTTATATCGATTTCGTAGTATTCTTCAAGAACACCACTCAACAACATTTTATACATAAATTCATGTGGGAAAAAGCGTTCACCATTTATTTCAGCGTCTTTCCAAATTTTATGAATATGTTTTTGCAAACGTCTAAAAGCTTCCTCTTCTGGAATACAAGTGTCAGTAACACGATTCAATCCCTTTTCCAATAAATCCCATTCATCCTGTGGCGTCAAATCACGATAGTTTGGAACACGTTTGTAATGTGAATGTGCCACCAAGTTCATGATGTCTTCTTCAAGATTTGCGCCAGTACAAGAAATAATCTGCACTTTATCTTGACGAATCACTTCCGCAAAAATTTTACCGATTTCGGCGGTACTCATTGCTCCCGCGAGCGACACAAGCATCTTCGACCCTTTTTCTAATTGTGCTTCATACCCTTTAGCAGCATCTACAAGTGCTGCAGCATTAAAATGCAGATAGTATTTTTCAATAAAATTTGTAATTGCTCCTTTAGTCTTCGTCATCATCGTCGAATTTTGATTGTTTGCTTGCAGAAGAACCCGCTTCCTTAAAGTTACTTTCGTAACCATCTTCCACATTATCCTCCGCAAATTTGTAGCTTAACATTTTATAATATAATTTGGCCGCAAGAAAATCAGAAGATTTTTCTGCTTGGTCTGGACATAATTCAACAATATCGAATCCGACCACATTTTTGTCCTCAAATACTTTTCTTAAAAAATCCAACGTTTCATACCAAAGCAAACCACCTGGCTCTGGTGTTCCTGTTGATGGCATAATTGATGGATCGAATGCATCTAGATCAATAGTAATAAACACATTGTCTGTCATTTGATCAATAGCACTGTCCATCCAGAATTCGTCATTGACCATGTCGTGGGCGAAATACGTTTTCTCCTCATCCATCACCGTAGTTTCCATAACGTCCATACTTCGGATGCCCACTTGGATCAAATTGGTTGTTTGGCTCGCTTCATAAACCGCACAGGCATGGTTACATTTGCTACCTTGATATTCTTTGCGCAAATCGGCATGTGCATCAATTTGTAGCACCGTAAGGTTATCAAAACATTCGTTGAAAGCTCTGATAGTTCCAATTGAAATGGAATGTTCACCACCAAAAGCTGTGACAAATTTGTTGCGCTTAATGTATTTCTTTACGGTCTGATGTACTTCGTCCACCATTTTTTCAGGGGAAGAATTTTCGGTGACCGCATCTGCAAGATACACGCCTTGTTTGTAAACTTCAGTTCCGGTTTCGATATCATACATTTCCATGTTTTCAGAAGCATCTAGAAAAGCTTTTGGCCCTTTATCTGCCCCTTTTTGCCATGTGCTTGTACCATCGTAAGGTACTGGTATCAAAACGATTTTTGCCGTTTCTAATTTGGAATATTCTTCATCTATTCCTGCATACGTTATATTAGCCATTGTAACCTAAAATTTTAAGTAAGTCTTCACTTTTTTGTTGTTCACTAAATAATTCGGTCGTTAAATGACCG
>JBBSLN010000637.1:0-1679 GCA_038255205.1 Flavobacteriales bacterium | reverse complement strand
GGGATTACCAGAATAACTGATGGTCAAAGAATCCAAAACGCCTGTGTTTTGCGTTACAGGTAAATTGATGACGAGTTCGTCATTCGAATTTTGAGAATAAGTCAGAGGATTGCCTCTTTGTAAAACTTGAGAAACGACCATATTATCTACCAAATCAAATGTGATTTGACTCATCGGTGATTTTGCCTCAAAATAAGTAGTTACGTCACCACTGATTTGCGGCTGGCTAGGGTTGACATTGAATTCCAAACGATGGTATTTGACGTCGTAGTTACCCGTATTTAAGTTTGCCCTGAACATCATTCTATTTAGAGCTGCTTTCGCTTCCGCTTCTTGAATGGAATTAAATGAATTGTCAAAATCCTGACCAAAGGAAAACAGAGTCGTTAATAGAAATATAGTATGAAAAAATGAATTCATTGGGAGCGATTAAGGATGTTAAAAATACTCAATTTCCCTTTATGTGTCGTATTTTTGCGCTCAATTCTAACATAACGCCCTTAATTTTAAGTAGATGTTATCTTTTTTTAAACAGTTCAAATTCTTCTGGATTTCTTTTTTGATTCTTTCTATCATCATTATTTCCATTTTTTATTCGATATTAAAACCAAAGAAAGTTTTACCTATTTATCAACCTTCAAGAGTGAATGCTGAAATGGTTGATAGCACGATTCAATACATCAGCAAATATCATACAATAGCAGATTTTAGTTTGATAAATCAGAATGGAAAAACAATTACACAAAACGATTTTAAAGATAAAATCTATGTAGCTGATTTCTTTTTCACTACGTGCCAGACCATCTGTCCAATTATGACCGATCACATGGTGCAGATACAAAAAGAAATCATGGACGATGATGAAGTGATGCTGTTGTCACATTCGGTAACACCACAAATTGACAGCGTCGCCCAATTGAAAAAATACGCCATCGAAAAAGGGGTCAACGACAAAAAATGGAACTTGGTCACAGGTGAAAAAAAGCAAATTTATGAGTTGGCTCGAAAAAGTTACATGGCCGTAAAAACCGATGGCAATGGCGATGAATATGATATGATACATACAGAAAACTTTATGCTCATAGATAAAAAACGTCAAATTCGTGGTTATTATGATGGCACAAAATCCGAAGATATTGAGCGGTTATTGGAAGATATTGATGTTTTGAAGCAGGAAGACTGAAACTATGAATGCTCGCAGAGGCTCAGAGGCGCAAAGGTTTTAAAGGGGCAAACTTATTTACTGTTTGTTGTGGAGTCGCTTGTTGTTTATTTGACCTAAACTATGTGATATTCCAAGCTAAACTGAAAACTGTAACTGCGACTGTGGCTTCAAAACAGACTGCAACTGTGGCTTCAAAATAGACCACGACTGAAAACTCATTTCTGAACTTTAAACCCGAAACTTTGAACCTGAAACTTTTTTACCCTACTTTTGCTTCTTTAAAATCAATCTAAATAAGCTTGCAAACCACATTAGCAAAGATAAAACGAGGCGAAAGAGCCGTTATTATTGACGTTTCGTCAATTCACGTGCCATTAAAATTACTCGAAATGGGTTGCTTACCCGGCAATTTTGTGGAGCTTGTACAGGTTGCTCCTTTTGCTGACCCCATGTATCTCAATATTAATGGAACCCATTTAGCCATCAGAAAAGAGACTGCTATTCATATTATAAT
>JBBSLN010000636.1:0-1686 GCA_038255205.1 Flavobacteriales bacterium | reverse complement strand
TTAGAATTGGAAGGTCGTGATATTTATATTCGTGAAGGTTGCGTGGGTTGTCATTCCCAAATGATAAGACCGTTTAGAGATGAAGTCGCTCGTTATGGCGAATACTCAAAAGCTGGCGAATATGTGTACGACCATCCGTTCCTCTGGGGAAGTAAACGTACAGGACCAGATTTGCATCGCATTGGAGGAAAATATTCTGATAATTGGCATTTCAATCATATGTATGACCCATCAAGTACCTCTTCAGGCTCAATTATGCCAAGATATCCTTGGTTAATTGTAGGTAGCGGAAGTAAATTGGATAAGACAGATACAGAAGCCAAAATGAGAGTTATGGTCACATTGGGTGTTCCATATACTGACGAAGAGATTGCAAATGCACAGCAGCAAATGACAGCTCAAGGTACTCAAATTGAGAAAAACCTTTACAGTGACCCAGATTTTGTAGCGTCTTATGAAGCAGACAAGCAAAAAGGTGGCGATGATTTCATCGAGATGAAAAATCGTGAAATAGTTGCCTTAATCGCCTATTTGCAACGTTTGGGTACAGATATCAAAGTTGAAGATTTAGAAGACAAAACCACTCAAAACTAAAACGTCATGTTAAAATTCGTAAAAAATTATATGGATAGTATTGAAGGGATAGAAATCTATCCGATTATCTCCCTACTCATATTCTTCACTTTTTTTGTGTTGTTGTTTTGGTGGGTTTTTACTGCCAAAAAAGACTACATCACCAAAGTGAGCAACCTACCATTAGATAACCAACAAAACGATACTGAATTATGAGAAACTTGATTCCTTCATACGTAAGAGTTCCATTGGCATTTTTTACCATCTTTGGACTTATTGAATTCTTTGTCGATTCGGGCGACGAGCCTGCATTTATCAAATACCCAATGGTACTGTTGTTTCTATTATTGGTACTATTGATAATCCTCGCCATCGAAGCCATCGTCAGTGCCATGGACAATGTGTTGTTCCAAAGCCTTGACGAAACTGCGAAAGCGCGTTATTTGGCCTCAAAAAATAAAACTATAAAGTTCACTTGGATACGTGAAACTTATAATAAAATCGTTGGCACAAAACCTATTGAAGAAGAAGGCGAACTCATTCTTGACCATAATTATGATGGCATTAAGGAATTGGATAACGACCTTCCGCCTTGGTGGTTGTATGGGTTTTATGCATCCATCATTTTTGCAGCTGTGTATCTCGTAAAATATGAAATTTTTAATGGTGATAATCAGTATGATGAATTGGAAACAGAATATGCACAAGCAGAAGTCGAACTTGAAGAATACAAGAAAACCGCAAAAGATTTGGTCGATTTCAATACGGTAACAGTGCTAGCAGATGCTGGAGACGTCGCCAACGGAAAAACCATTTTCGCAGCCAACTGTGTTGCCTGCCATATGGCTGATGGTGGAGGAGGTATCGGACCTAATCTAACAGATAATCATTGGATTCTTGGTGGAGGAATAAAAAATGTCTTCCGTACCATCAGTGAAGGAGGACGAAACGGAAAAGGAATGATTGCCTGGAAGCAAAGTTTAAAACCATCGGAAATGGCTCAAGTTTCAAGTTATGTGTTAACCCTTCAAGGCATCACACCAGCAAATCCAAAAGCGCCTGAAGGTGATATTTGGGTCTCTGAAAACGCACCAAAAAGCGACATCCCAACGG
>JBBSLN010000635.1:0-1686 GCA_038255205.1 Flavobacteriales bacterium | reverse complement strand
TGGTTAAATTTTCCTGAATTTTTTCTGTATCCTGTTTAGTGAATACTTGGGTTATCAAATAAATCACACAACCAACGACTGGAAGAAACACAATAGCGAATATCCAATAATAACTATTTTTGTTCTTAAATAAATGATAGATACAAAATGCCTGAAAAGCAATGATTAAATAATAGCTCATGTGTTAAATTAAGAATAAAGACTCGGCTAACCGAAATAATTATTATAAAATTCTGTATCTTATACTTTTATAAGACTTGCAAAGAAACTAAAAACTTTCCCACCATCGTGGGAATAAAACATAAATATAATATGGGAAAAGGAGACAAAAAATCAAGACGTGGAAAAATACATCGAGGAACTTATGGTGCGCGACGAAAAAAAATAAAACGACGTCCTACAACATTGGAAAAAATCAGTATCGATAAAAAAGCCAAACCCTGATTAACGTGTAAAGACCAAATTATTTTCAGTTGACATAGACTCGCTAAAACCGTAACCTTCGTAATTAAACCCTTTGAGGTCATCTATAGTTTCGGCATCGGTATCGATAACATATCGCGCCATCAGTCCTCTTGCCAATTTGGCATAAATGGCAATGATTTTATAATCTCCATTCTTAAATTCCTTAAACTCGATATTGACAACTGGAACCTTTAAAGCTTTTGTATCAATCGATTTAAAATATTCCTGACTTGCCAAATTCACGAACACTTCGCTATCTCCCAATTCTTCATTCAAAGATTTCACAATATCCTTTTTCCAGAAGTCGTACAAATTTTTATGTTTTCCAGCTGACAATTTTGTTCCCATTTCCAATCGGTAGGGCTGCATTAAATCCAAAGGTTTCAAAACACCGTAAAGTCCAGATAGAATGCGGACTTTTTCCTGTACTTGCGCAATCTTATCTTTCGGAATAGTATAGGCATCGAAACCTCGATACACGTCACCATTGAATGCATATATTGCTTGCCGTGCATTGTCTTTTGTGAATGGTAATTCCCAATCTTGATTGCGCTCGTAGTTGAGTTGGCTCAAGGCATCAGAAATGTGCATCAACTTTGACAAACCTTTGGCTGATTTCTTTTTGAGCAGTTTATTTAAGCGTTCTGATTGTAGAAGGAATTCGGACTCTGTAGATTTGGAAGTTGGCAATTCACTTTCATAATCCAGTGACTTTGCTGGAGATAAAACTAGTTTCATAACGTTTCTTTTTTTCAAAGTTACGATTACTCATAAGAAAATTCAAAGAGAGGGTTTTATATTTTCAATTGGGATATAAATGGAAACTATTGATTTTAACATTAGATTCCTGCCTTTATTTCGACAAGCTTAATTTAAACTCCGGAATTAGTCCATATCCTGATGCTTGGAATAATGACGCCATTTCTCGATACACTCTTGCATATCTTGTGGAATTTCGGAGTCAAAACTCATCATTTCGCCCGTTTTTGGATGCTTGAATCCCAATGTTTTTGCATGAAGTGCCTGACGTGGAAGAATTTTAAAACAATTTTCAACAAACTGTTTATACTTGGTAAAAGTTGTTCCTTTTAAGATTTTTTCGCCACCATAACGTTCGTCATTGAAGAGTGTATGACCGATATGCTTCATGTGTACACGTATCTGATGCGTACGACCTGTTTCGAGTTTACAACCTACCAAGGTCACATAACCCAAACGTTC
>JBBSLN010000634.1:0-1689 GCA_038255205.1 Flavobacteriales bacterium | reverse complement strand
TATAATTCGGGCCCAGGCAACGTCAGCAAGGCAATCAGACGTTCTGGAGGCTATCAAAATTACTGGAATTTAAGACCTCATCTACCTCGTGAAACAGCCGGATATTTACCAGCATTTTTGGCAACAATGTATATTTTTGAATATGCCGAAGAACATGGTTTCAAAAAAGCATCTTCACAATATCGCTATATGGAAACCGACACCATTCATGTAAAGCAAACCATCAGCTTAGACCAGATTGCTGAAATGATGGAATTGCCAATAGAAGAATTACAGTTTCTAAACCCTTCCTATAAATTGGACATCATTCCTTATGTTGAAGGTGAGGATTATACTTTGAGATTGCCACGACACGCAATGGGTAAGTTTGTAACTAATGAAAAGGAAATCTATGCTCACGTGCAGGCCGAAATGGACAAACGTGAAAAACCAATGCCCCAATTATTTGAGCAGGAGACCAAGACGACCTATCGTGTAAGGTCTGGTGATTATCTAGGTAAGGTAGCAAGACAATATGGAGTGCGGGTGAGCGATATCAAAAAATGGAATGGCTTAAGAAGTAATAATTTAATTATAGGCCAACGCCTTAAAATTTATGCCCATAACACCGCTTCTTCGAGTTTATCAGAAAAAACTCCAATTTCTGCTGAAAAATCTTCAAGTTCTGCTTCAACGGCAGGGGCTTCCACAAATGCAAAGACCTATAAAGTAAAGAGCGGCGACTCGTTATGGAGCATTTCTCAAAAATTTTCTGGAGTTTCTGTTGATGATATCAAAAAATGGAACGATATTAGTGGTAATAAGTTAAATGTAGGAACCACTCTTAAATTATCGAAATGAAATGTCCTTTCTTGATTTTCAATATATCACGAAAATTCAAGGAAGGACGTAACATTTACCATTTAAAATCAATAATCAAATGAAACGTCTTTTCACGGTCATAGCAATTTCTCTCACATTATTAAACTGTAACGATAAATCCTCAAATCAACGTATAGTGCCAACATCTTCTGGGAACATCAATAATTTATTGGTGGTTGCCGATAACATTTTATGGGAAGAAACCGTAGGTGAATCCATAAGGGAAATTTTTGCGGCGGCAGTACCAGGGCTCAGTCAGGAAGAGCCTTTATTTACTATAAATCAAATGCCTCCACAGGTATTTTCAGGTTTTGCTACAAAAAACCGCATCGTTTTAAAAATTGAAAAAGGAAAGCCTGCCGATACGTCCATTGGAGAAGATGTATTTGCCAAACCGCAAACGCTAATTGTCGTTAGTGGAAATACGAATCAAGAGATTATTGACCAAATGAAAGCCAATGCGGATAAAATCATTGCAGCGTTCAAAAAAGAAGAAATTAAAGAAAAGCAGCGTCGCATCCACATATCATTGTTTGATTCTAAACCCATTCAAGAGCAATTAGGGATTGATATTAAGTTCCCAACAGCTTACAGAATTGCCACTCAAGACAATAATTTCTTTTGGATCAGAAAAGACATCAATACGGGCAATATGGATTTTTTAATTTATGAAGTACCCATGAGTCAAATCAGAAAGAGTGATAGCACCACAGTTGGAGATATCATCAAAATGAGAGATTCCATAGGAAAAGCTCACATTCAAAGTTCTGTGGAAGGTGCCTACATGATTACTGAAGAAGCCTACGCGCCTTATGTTTTTGACACGAC
>JBBSLN010000633.1:0-1695 GCA_038255205.1 Flavobacteriales bacterium | reverse complement strand
TTTTAGTTCCTTTGTAACAATTCATAAATTTAGCAAACAAATAGTAACTGAACAACTTAACGAAAAACAACATACATTATGACATCACACGAAATTGACTACAGAATCTACGGAGAGGAAATGCAATATGTAGAAATAGAACTGGACCCACAGGAAGGCGTCATCGCTGAAGCGGGTAGCTTCATGATGATGGATGACGGTATAAAGATGGAAACCATTTTTGGCGACGGTTCCGAAAAGAACAAGGGGTTTTTAGGTTCCATTTTGGGGGCTGGTAAGCGAATTTTGACCGGAGAAAACTTGTTTATGACCGCATTTTATAATACGCTTCCAGGGAAAAAGAATGTCTCTTTTGCATCACCATATCCAGGGAAAATCATTCCAATTGATTTGACAGAATTTAGAGGGAAATTCATTTGTCAGAAAGATGCTTTTTTGTGCGCTGCTAAAGGAGTAAGTATCGGAATTGAATTTTCTAAAAAGATTGGTAGAGGTCTGTTTGGAGGCGAAGGCTTTATGATGCAAAAATTGGAAGGCGACGGAATGGCTTTTGTACATGCAGGAGGCACGATGGCGAAGAAAGTATTGCAATCTGGCGAAACTTTAAGGGTGGATACAGGTTGTTTGGTCGGTTTTACGCAAGACGTGAATTACGATATCGAGTTCGTAGGAGGTATAAGAAATTCTATTTTCGGAGGTGAGGGTTTGTTTTATGCAAAACTCCAAGGGCCAGGTACAGTTTACATCCAGTCTTTGCCATTCAGTAGATTGGCAGATCGCGTATTGGCTTCTGCACCAAAAGGTGGTGGAAAGGATAGAGGAGAAGGTAGTATTCTTGGTGGACTGGGGAATATTTTAGATGGTGATAATCGGTTTTAAGATGTTACCATTGACTTTTATGTATTCCTCTATTCTCAAATTGTAGGAGCTTCGCAATCGATTTCGATTCTGTTAAAGTTTATATTAAAAACAGAAAGAACCATTTTTTTTTAGTACATTTAAATTCAGTTTAAAATTACCGCCTATATTTAAAATCTACTTATTATAACCTAAACCCAATTAAAGAAATGGCAAGAGCAATGTTTGAGTACACGAAAACTGTACTTAAAAAAGTTAGCTTCGACGCTAATTTATTCTGTAGAGAAGTACAAAAAGCAATTCAACGTTTGTTACCCTATGAAATTGAAGAGTTAACTGTATTTATCAAATCACTTATTTTACAGAACCCTGATTTAAATCAATGTTTAATCTATCTAAAAACATAACAAAAAGCGACTTTCGAGTCGCTTTTTTTATTTCGACAATGGACTAATAATTTTTACATTACTGAAAGCAATTGCACCACGAATTATTCCAGAAATGATGTTGTGCATTGCATCAATAATCTGCATTTTAAGTTCGCTTTTATGATATATTAAGCTGACCTCACGAGCTGGTGATGGTTTGTTGAAGTGGCGTAGATTCTGTTTAAGTTCGTCATTCAATTCCATGGTGTGTAGATAAGGTAGCAAAGTCATGCCCAATCCTTCATTGGACAATTTTATTAAAGTCTCTATACTGCCACTTTCCAATTGAAAATGGTCATTATTATGATCTTTGAAAACCTTGCACAAATTAATGACGCCATCACGAAAGCAATGACCATCTTCCAGAAGGAGCATATCGTCGATTTCCAAATCTTCCACAGTGAGAGTT
>JBBSLN010000632.1:0-1696 GCA_038255205.1 Flavobacteriales bacterium | reverse complement strand
TTTTCAAGCTTGGTGTTGGAGTAGAGCATAAGTCCTTTGAAATGGTTGTCTTTAGCAAAATCAATACAGTGCTGCATCATTTTCTGTCCTATTTTTAGACCGCGTTGCTTGGGAAGTACGGCCATTTTGGTCAACTCAAAAATACGTTCAGATTTTGTTGGCATCAAGGCGACTGTACCAAGTATTTGATCATTTAGCTTCGCGAAGAATATATATCCACCTCTTTCTAAAATATAGTGTTGTGGTTTGCTTAATACTTCTTCATCAAACGGTTCAACATAGAAATAAGTCTGAAGCCATTCAATATTTAAGTTGTAAAAATTTTCAGAAAAGACATCTTCAAAAGGAATTATTTCAACTTTCATAAATTCTAAACTGACATATATCCAATTAAAACAGCCGTCATCAAGGAAAACAATACTGCCATCATAGAAAGTGTTCGACTTTTTGTTTTTTTGTTAATATATCTATAGACAACTACAACAGCAACAACACTTCCGACAATCATTATGGGTATGGTAATCAGCTCCATTACGGCATACAATACTACGTTTTCCAATTGATTGATATATGCGTATTTCATAAAAAGTATATATAGCAAGACGATAATACCCGCGATAATAACCACAAATCTTTTCGATATTCTTTATTTGTTGTTTTCATGCGATTGGTTTGCTCTCATAAAATCGGTTATTAAATACGTAATCAGTTTGCCAACTCTCAATTCTGAATCCTCTGTTGGTGCAGCTTCACAAATGTGCAAATATTTAACCTTCTCCTGTTTGCCAAAATGATTGACGAAGGCTCTTGCTTTTTTGACACTATAACCACTTGGCGTCATGGCACTGCTCGGAATATTTTTAATCGCATCACAATCCACTTCTATCCCAAATGAACTTGCCGAAACAAATTCTGAAGCGCGTTCCAATTCCGATTTAAATGTCATTTCCCCTCGAATGGACAAGGCCTCGAAGGTATTGTATTTAATAGCTCTAAATTTTTTAAGCGTCTTGAAGATGTAATCGGAAGTATAGTTTTCGTGCAATCCGAAAATGAAGTAATTCTTCAAAAACCCTTCAGCATAGGCATAACTAAAGCCATTGCCACTATGCCTACCTTCTTCAGGTCTAAAATCGGAATGTGCATCAAAATTAACAACGTTGATTGGCTTTTTTAAGGCTAGTGCAGTTCCTTTAATATTCCCATAGGCATTGTTATGGCCACCACCTATAACAATCGGAATTTTCCCAGCCTTTACGATATGGCAAACTAAATCAGAAACATAAGTATCTATTTTCGCTACTTTTTTTCGAGCTTTATTAATGTCTTTTTTGTTTGATTGGTCGTAAGATTTCACCTTTTCCATTTCTTTGGAAAAATCCAAATGTCCTAGAATCAATACTTTTTTTGGATTGGTAAACACATTACTTTGAATATTTAACAAAACTTTTAGAGTTGCGCTCCAAGCCCTTGCTGTGCCTGTGTTTCCGTAGTTCGCAAAGACACCAATATCTTCTTTTATTCCAAAGATCACGTAATCAACGTCCGAATTTGTTAAAAAATCGTATATATTGTTGAAGTTTGTGACCAATTGTACGTGTTCTCCAAATTTGGATTCGTTCGTTCGATTTTTTAAAAGTGATTTTAAATCGCTTGTATTAAAGAGAATAAGTTTTTCCATCGAGGAATTTGATTA
>JBBSLN010000631.1:0-1697 GCA_038255205.1 Flavobacteriales bacterium | reverse complement strand
ATTCGTAATCGAAATCGTAAATCGTAAATCCAAAATCGTAAATGAAAAGACTTGTCATATTAGGAGGTGGAGAAAGCGGTGTAGGTACAGCGCTTTTAGGAAAAGCAAAAGGTTATGAAGTATTTCTTTCAGATAAAGGAAGGATAAAAGGCAATTATAAAGAAGTTCTTATACATAATGAGATTGAATTTGAAGATGAACAGCATACGGAATCAAAAATCCTGAATGCTGACATCGTGATGAAAAGCCCAGGGATTCCTGATAAGGTGGAAATTGTCAAACAGATTCGCGATAAAGCAATTCAAGTTGTTTCTGAAATTGAGTTTGCATCAAAATTCACCGATGCTACGATTGTCGGAATCACTGGAAGTAACGGAAAAACCACAACAGCAACCTTGACACACCACATTCTGAAACAAGAATTGGAAGTCGGTTTGTCGGGCAATATTGGTAAAAGTTTCGCACAACAAATTCTGGAATATGATTATCCAAATTATGTTTTGGAAATCAGCAGTTTTCAGTTGGACGACATCGTGGATTTCAAGCCGCATATCGCAGTATTGCTGAACATTACGCCAGACCATTTGGACAGATATGATTACAAATTTGAGAATTATATCGATTCAAAATTCAGAATTGCAATGAATCAAACCAAAGAAGATTATCTGATTTATGATGCAGATGATGAAGTTATCATCGAATGGCTCAAGAACAATAAAATTCAGTCCATATTACTGCCATTTTCATTGGTAAAAACCATTGATAACGGCGCATATTTAGATAATGATAAGATTAAAATAACGATAGATAACAATAAAATAATTATGCCAACAGCAAATTTAGCTTTAGAAGGAAAACACAATATCAAGAACCAAATGGCTGCTTCAACAGTAGCCCATTTATTAAAAATCAGAAAACAAACCATTCGTGAAAGTCTTGAAAATTTTCAAGGTGTTGAACATCGATTGGAACATGTGCTGAAAATCAACAAAGTGCAGTACATCAACGATTCAAAGGCGACGAATGTCAATGCGACCTACTATGCTTTGGAAAGCATGGACACTCCAACGGTTTGGATTGTAGGCGGCGTTGATAAAGGCAATGATTACAACGAATTATTTCCATTTATCAATGAAAAAGTGAAAGCCATCATTTGTTTGGGCGTTGACAACGAAAAGTTGATGAACACATTTGGAAATATGGTAGACGTAATTGTCGAAACACAATTTATGAGCGAAGCCGTAAAAATCGCATACAAAATCGCAGAATCTGGAGATACAGTTTTGCTATCGCCATGTTGCGCAAGTTTTGATCTGTTTGAGAATTACGAAGACAGAGGTCGTCAATTTAAAGATGCAGTAAGAAACTTGTAATCCCATCTTCCGTCTTCCCGAAGGGAAGAAGCTGGAGTAGTTAATAATTGGGAAATAGAGATTTTTACAAATTAAAAGATAAATATAAATAACTAATTTCTTCCCTTTGGGAAGATGTCCGAAGGACAGAAAGGATGAATAATTTACGTGGACATATAAAAGGAGATAAATTGATTTGGGCGATTGTCGCTTTGTTGGCGATTTTCTCCTTCCTTCCTGTGTATAGCGCAGCGAGTAATCTGGCGTATACAGCCACATCAGGAAGCACATTTGCATTTTTCATAAAACATTTTATGCATTTGGTTTTGGGCTTTCTGATTATTT
>JBBSLN010000630.1:0-1703 GCA_038255205.1 Flavobacteriales bacterium | reverse complement strand
CATTAAACGCGATTTACAGGAAGTCTATAATAAAATCAAGGACTTGACTACAGAGGATAGAATCATTTTGTATGGTCGCTCGCTGGGTTCGGGTTTTGCAGCGAAATTGGCTTCAATGAACAGTCCAAAACTGTTGATTTTGGATGCGCCCTATTACAGTTTGACCAAAGTGACCAAACGCTACGCGCCGTTTATGCCTTTGTCTTTAGTGATGAAATATCCTTTACCAACCTATAAATGGTTAAAATATGTACAATGTCCAATCCATATCATTCATGGTACCAATGATACATTGATTCCATATAAGTCTAGTGTGAAGTTATCGCAAATCAATCCGAAGCTTACGAAGCTACATACCGTAATTGGCGGTGGGCATAAAAACCTTAATAATTTTGAATCGTATCATCAAATGCTGCACGATATTCTTAACTCAAAATCGCAAGATATAGACCTAACAACCACAAGTATCCATGTCCAACACAGTTCGAAACCAACGAAACCATAAATTAAAAAAAACAATTATTATCCTTTTGGGACTTTATGTTATGATTGGCACGTCTTTATATTTTATCCAAGAAAAAATCCTATTCCATCCTACTGTGTTGACCCAGGCTTATGTTTTCCAGTTTTCACAGCCATTTGAGGAAGTTTTTTTAACGACCACTGATGATGCCGTCATTAATGCCATTCATTTTAAAGCAGAAAATCCAAAAGGTGTTATTCTTTATTTTCATGGCAATGCTGGTGATTTGTCACGTTGGGGATTGATTGCCGAATATTTTGTAAAACAACAGTATGATGTTTTCATAATGGATTATAGAACGTATGGTAAAAGCACTGGTATGTTAAGTGAAAAGGTGCTTTATGATGATGCTCAATTATGCTATGATTATGTGTTGAAACACTATAAAGAATCGGATATTACATTGTATGGTCGTAGTCTTGGAACAGGAATTGCAACAAATGTTGCTTCAAAAAACAACCCAAAGCAATTGATTCTAGAAACACCTTATTACAGCATGGTGGATGTCGCCCAATCTCGATTTCCAATCTTTCCGGTTAAATATTTTCTTAAATATAAAATCCCAACATTTGAGTTCATAAAGAATGTAGACTGTCCCATTACAATTTTCCACGGTACGGATGATAGTGTAGTGCCTTTTGAATCAGGTAAAAAATTGTATGACGGTTTATCTAAAGAACAAGCCAGATTTATTCAAATTGATGGAGGGAATCATAATAATTTAATTGATTTCGAAGCCTATAGAAATGGTATAGATGATATATTGAAATAAAAAAGGCTTCCATCTGGAAGCCTCTTATATCATATAATTTTTTAATCTTATCCATTCGGATTCAAAATCGCATCGATACGCTCTAAAGCATCTTGAAGATGAATCTTGCTCATCGTATCACTTGTACGGCCTACTCCAGATCTGATTGCACTTTGTAAGGTTTTCAATTCGGCTCGCGTCACCGCTCTAATATCAGATTGATTGACGTCTACATTGGTTCTTGACACAAAACGACGGAATTGTGCTGGAACTGGCGTTTGGTCTTTCGTCATCAGATACTCCATTCGTTCTATATAAGCACGTTGTAAATTTCTTCTATAGGGGTCAATTGCCTTTCCTCCGTTCAATTCGCTAAAAATACCTTTTCGTAAATCCTGCATCATGTTTAACAAACTATAGGCCTCTTTT
>JBBSLN010000629.1:0-1708 GCA_038255205.1 Flavobacteriales bacterium | reverse complement strand
TATCTGGACGATTCCGGCATTTATCAGTTTACTATATCCCTATTTAAAAAACAAGGTTTCAAATTTGAAGGCGTATCAATTTAGCTTGTTATGGACGCTTATTGCTGTGGTATTATTGTCCATCGTCCCAGAGAAAAAGTCTCGATATTTGATGCCAGTGCTGATTCCTTTAGCAATCAATACAGGTTTTTACATTGAGTATTTAATCCGGAGATTCAAAACACTTCAAAACAAAAAGGAAACCATTCCAGTCTATTTCAATTTTGGATTGATTGCAATCATTGCGATATCCTTCCCAGTGGTTCTTTATATGATTGTGGGCGACCAATTGGCTGGACATTGGATTTTGTTTGCCATAGCCTCGATTATTACGGTTGCAATAGGAATTATGATTTTTATCAAACTAAAACAGAAACACATTCAACAAGTGTTTCTTCTAACAGTAGCATTTCATGTTATCATCTTTTTATTTGCCTTACCTCTTGTAAAACCAGTCATTGCTGTTTCAAATAGACCCATCACCGCTTTGGAACTAAAGGGTTTAAAGCTGTATGGTTTTAGTAATGTCTCACCTGAAATTATTTGGCAATACGGCAAAAAAATTCCTTTTATAAAAATAGAGGACGGTACCATTGATTTTCCAAAAGAGAATCAATTCGGAATATTGGGCTATAATATTAGCGATAAGTATATGGATGAAATACAAACAAAATATGAGGTCAAAAAAGTTGACCGATTTGATTTGAACACAATTCCTGTAGATTCCAAACGCCACAATGATCGATTGGTAAATGACTTTTATATCCTTACCCGTTATTGAGAATCTTTTTCATTGCAAAGAGATTAATTCGGTAGAAAATGTATCCCATCAGGGCGCCAAAGATCATTCCCAGAACTATATCCAATGGATAATGAACGCCTATATAAACACGGCTATAGGCCATTAAAAACGCCCAAATGACAAGGATATATACAAGATAATTAAATTTGTTCTGTAGCATCAGGCCAATAAATATGGCAGCCGCCATCGTATTTGAAGCATGTCCTGAAAAGAATCCGTACTGCCCACCACATCCTGACCTCACCAAGCGCATCTTTTCAATAATCTCTGCAAGATGACATGGCCGCAATCTATGCAGTCCATGCTTAAAAAGATTAGTAGTTTGATCGGTAGCTAAAATCATGAAGAACACAACGACTATTGTTATGAGCATTGGTTTTATACCAATTTGTTTGAATATTAAATACAGTAGCAGTGCATAAAACGGAATCCAATTGAATTTGCTTGTATAAGCCAACCAAAACGGATCCCAATTTTTAGAGCCCAAACTATTTAAGTAAATAAATAGTTCAGTGTCGTACTGAAGTAGTTGTTCAATCATTATTCGTTATATCTCACAATTTCCCGGTCGTAGAAATCGGTCGCCTGTTGAATTAGGTTTTCAGTCTCCGATTCGATTTCTTTTTCGTCATGTTCGTCAAATTCTTCAAGCCATTCCACGTCGTCTGTTTCCAAGTTAAGAATGAATCGAGGAAAATCGGTGTGGATGATATATATGGCATCCGGAAAATCGGTGTTGTCGCCTAAAATGAATTTTGGTAGTTCCATGTTTTTTAAGTTATAAGTTTTAAGTACTTAAAGTGCCTAAAGTTTTACTAGTTAAGAATTGGTTTCCTAAAGAAAACTTAATAACAAATTTAAAATAAG
>JBBSLN010000628.1:0-1709 GCA_038255205.1 Flavobacteriales bacterium | reverse complement strand
TTTATCCAGGAAGATACCACAAAGTTGATAGTAGGCACCTTACCACCACCACGTTTTTCAACGGGTGATTTGCTTGAAAAAGATGTTGATTTCTGTTATGGAAGTTATTATAATTCCTTGTGGTTATATATCGATAAGATTCACAATCTCAATTTACGATATGACAATTCGCAGAAAGCAGTTGACGAGCGCAAACAATTTCTTATTAATCATAAAATAGGTGTTTGTGATATCGTCGAAAGCGCCGTACGAGATAAAATTGATGCTTCAGATTTGGGTATGAAAAATATCATGTTAAGAGATTTGGTTGGCTATCTAAAACAGTTCCCAAACATAGATACGCTTCTATTCACTGGAGGCAATAGCAAAAATGGACCAGAGTATTTCTTTAGAAAACACTTGAAAGATTATGGATTAAGGTTGAATGTTGTTTCCGATGAAGTGCCACGAATTCACGAATTTGAACTTAACTTCATTGTGAGCACAGCGAAGCAATCTGCTGAATCGAAGCGCACAGTCAAAACGGTCTCGTTAACGTCAGCATCTGGCTCTGCAAATAGAGCCATTGGGAGTATGCCTTTGTATCAACAACTTAAAAACAGGAATTCTGAATTCAATACTTTTGATTTTAGGGTGATGCAGTATCGTAATTTCCTTTAGGTCATTAGAAAATCGAATTGTGATAATTATTTGTTTCGCATTTTGTAACTTCAAAACTTATTTAAAATTGGAGTACTATGAAAAAAGTCTTACAGATTAGCAATGGTGTGGCGCTCGTTTCAACCATCTTCATCAATTACCTTTCCAATACTGGAGCCATTAACAATACCACAATTGGCGATGTTTCTAATGGTTTAAATTCCTTGTTTACGCCAGCAGGATATGCATTCGCCATTTGGGGATTTATTTATTTATTGTTGCTCGGATTCATAGCGTATCAAGGGAGAAGTTTGTTTGTCAAAGTGAGAGATGACCAATTCGTTTTGAGAATTGGCTGGTGGTTTGTCGTTTCATGTATTGCAAATAGTACTTGGGTGTTTTGTTGGCTTTATGGTTATACAGGTATTTCTTGCATCTTTATTTTTCTATTGTTGTTCTCATTGCTCAAAATTGTCGTGAACAACAAGATGGAACTTTGGGACGCGCCCATTTCTGTAATTGCCTTCCTATGGTGGCCATTTGTATTTTATAGTGGTTGGGTAACGGTTGCGAGTATTGCCAATGTATCTTCATTTTTGATAAAAATAGAATGGGACGGCTTTGGGCTGTCACCAACTTTTTGGACCATCCTAATGATTGTGATAGCGACCATCATCAATTTAATAGTCACATGGACTCGCAATATGAGAGAATTTGCCTTGGTTGGCGCTTGGGCACTTGCTGCAATTGCTTATGCTAATTATGAAAGCAATATGACCATTGTTTATACGGCCGGGATTGCAGCGGCTATTCTTGTTGTTAGCAGTATGACTCACGGCTTTAAAAATAGAGAGACAAATCCGATGACTAAATGTGTGGAGTATTTTAAGAATTAATTGTCGTTTTTTTTCAATAAACTTAAATCAGCCTTAAGAGTTGAATTTTAGGCGTAAACTGACAGGTTATTTTTTTAGCTGCAAGGTTTAATACTTATTGACTTACGCGTTTGATTTTGGAGTGATGGATTATTGAATGGAAGAGTTTTTTTAGTTGGTTCGTTTGACGTTCGT
>JBBSLN010000627.1:0-1709 GCA_038255205.1 Flavobacteriales bacterium | reverse complement strand
GGAGTAGTAGCCACAGAGCTGGGTTTGGCATTGTCAAAACGAGGTCATCAGATTCATTTTATAACTTATAGCCAACCCGTTCGCTTGGATTTGTTGGGCAATAATGTTCATTATCACGAGGTAAACGTACCAGAATATCCGTTATTTCTGTATCAACCTTATGAACTTGCATTATCCAGTAAATTGGTCGATATGGTCAAATTACATGGTATAGAAATTTTGCATGTTCATTATGCTATTCCACACGCCTATGCCGCCTATATGGCAAAAAAGATGTTACAGGAGGAAGGTATTTATGTGCCAATTGTGACCACACTTCATGGTACAGATATTACATTGGTTGGTAGCCATCCATTTTACAAGCCTGCAGTAACTTTTAGTATTAATAAATCGGATGCGGTGACTTCGGTTTCCCAAAGTTTAAAGGATGACACGATTCGTCTCTTTGATATTAGAAATGAAATTGATGTCGTCTCTAATTTTATCGATTTGTCCAGATATAAATCCGATTTTACCGACTGCCAAAGGGACTTGATGGCAAATGAAGATGAAAAAATAATCACACACATCAGTAATTTCAGAAAGGTAAAACAAATTCCCGATGTCATTAATATATTCTACAATATCCAAAAGGAAATGCCTGCTAAGCTGATGATGGTCGGCGAAGGTCCAGAGAAGGAAGTTGCCGAACGTCTGTGCAGAAAATTGGGAATCATGGATAAAGTGGTATTCTTTGGAAATAGCAACGAAATCGATAAAATTCTTTGTTTTAGTGATTTGTTTTTATTGCCATCTCTAACTGAAAGTTTTGGTCTAGCGGCACTAGAGGCAATGGCTTCGGGAGTGCCTGTAATTTCGAGCAATACTGGAGGAATTCCGGAAGTAAATATTCAGGGGATTTCGGGTTATTTAAGTGATGTGGGCGACGTTGAAAATATGTCAAAAAATGCAATTCATATTTTGAGTGATAACGACAGGCTTTCCAAATTCAAAATCAACGCTAAAGAAGAGTCGAAAAAATTTGATATTCATAATGTGGTACCTCAATACGAAGTGATTTATCAGCGTACCTTAACCAAGTGTCTTTCGATGAAATAATAATCCCTTTCTTGCAAATTATTTTTGAAAGTACTAATTTCATTCTTTAGAACTAACGTTAAAAATCCAATAAATGCGAACAATCAAGGTCAATTCCTTACCTGTCAATGAAGTCTTAAGCGATTTATCAAAAACTCTTAATTTGCCTTACGACACTAATTGTAGAGAACACAGTTTGGAAATTACTGGAGACGTCGGCGAAGGTTACATCAAAGCTATGATGCTTGAATCTGGTTTGGGAATTATTGAGTATAATTGTAAGTTCAATTTCGATTTGGAATTACATTTTGTTAAAAACTCCGTTCATCCCTTGAAATTCATGTATTGCACTGAAGGCCAGTTCAATCATCGCTTTGCGGATAATGATACTCTCCATAATTTGCACCAGTTTCAGCAGGCCATAGTGGCGAGTAAAGGAAACAACGGTCATATCATTACATTTCAGAAAGATACACAAATAAATCTCTACAGTTTAGAGATGGATCGTGAGCAATTCATGATATGGGACGAATGTTCGTCAGCATTGGTAAAACATGAATTGAATGATATTTTTGGAGATATTGATGCAAAAAATGTGTTTTATTACGAAGGTTATTATAGTTTGGAATTAG
>JBBSLN010000626.1:0-1721 GCA_038255205.1 Flavobacteriales bacterium | reverse complement strand
TTTCCATCAATTGAATTTCGGTTTGATGGACCTTTTCTCGAGACCAAAATGAATTCCAAGTTTCAATTTGTTGTTGTTGTGATTTTTTGGAAGTCACCAAAGCACCGACAGAATTGAAGCTGATGAGTTTTCGGTCTGTTTCAAGTTGGTTCAAAACATTGAAAACATGGTCATTTTGTTCCAAAGCAGTTTGTATCGAATTCCCATATGTAATAATGTATAATGATTTCGACGTTTCATTAGTTAAATTATCCAAATTCTTTTCGGCATCTTTTAAAGTTTGCGGTTCGTAATTCAACTTGGAGATATCGTTATTGAAAGTGACATGATGATATGTAAATGCACTCACAATCAGCAGAAGTAAAATTAGTGCCACCAACAATTTATTCCCATGAAACTGATAACTGGCAATCACATCAATAAAGGTCGTTTTTCGTTCGGTTTTGACGGTTCCCACCTTATATACCTGTGGAATAAAAATTAAAGCAAAGACCGATGCTCCCAAAACACTAATCGCAGCGAAAATTCCCAAATCCTGCAAAGCTTGAGAATCAATAAAGAGCAAACACAAAAACGCCAAAGCCGTCGTCAAACTACTCATCAAAATGGGTTTTGCGACATCGCTATAAAGTGTATCAATTGTATCGTTGTTGCGAATATGTGTCAAAACATGCAGCGAATAATCCAAAGTCACACCCAACAAAACGGCTCCAATTCCTAATGAAATCGCAGAAATATCTTCTCGAATGATGGATAGAATCGCAGCGGCCAACAAGCCGCCAAAAATGGTTGGAACCAATAAAATAATCGGGATGGTCAATTTTCGGTAGAAGAAAATAAAGAGCAATAATAGGACCACCAAAGCGATGGTCACTGTTAATTGAATGTCTTTTTTGATTTGCTGCGCATTAGCGACCGCAATCAACGTGCCTCCAAAAAGTTGGCTGCTTATTTTACCTTTGTATTCAGTGTTTAGCTCATTTTGAAATCGGTAGAGTTGTTCTGCAAACAATTCGTTTTTTTTGGTTTCACTGGATTTGTGTTTTGGCGTGATAAACAACAACAAATTCTGTCCATTCTTACTGACCAAAAAACCATCTTTCAATTCAAACGCATCATTAAAGCCCAATTGCTTTAAATGTTTAATCGCCATAATGGAAATTCCCAACGGGTCTTTGACAATCGTTTTTTTGGCGATAAAACCAGAAGGCGATGCCAAGATTTTATAATTTGATTCGGTCAATGCTTCAATCGAATCGGTTTGAAGTTTGTTTGAAATTAACTGGTAGTCAGCTTCCGAAAGAAATAACGGCGCATTCTCAAACACAAAATCCAAGGTTTCGAAAATGGTTTCATCCTCAACTTTCCCCTGAATATTCTCGATAAAATCTGTGGAGTTTGCTTCCAATCTATCCAAAAATTGTTGCGCATAATTAGTCAAATCTTCCAAAGAGCCATCAGATTCTTTCTGAATGTTAATGATGATTTTATCACTGAATTGTGCTGTGTTCAACACTTTTTGAAGTTGCTCATTGTCAGCATTGGAAGGTATCAATTTGGAAATATCCTCGTCGAATTTGATTTGCGACGCCATCCAAATAAGACCAGCAAAAATAATGAGCATCAATAAAGCGGAGACACTTCTGTTCTTTCGTATGGAATGATATGTCCTGTTGAAAAATTTAGTCATGTGCCAGCACTGTTTTTTTGTCAAACACGGA
>JBBSLN010000625.1:0-1728 GCA_038255205.1 Flavobacteriales bacterium | reverse complement strand
TTGGCGATACCTACAACAATAGTTTTTGGCATCGTATATTGTAAATTGAAGAATTGCGTCAATCCAACGATATGAAGAAAATCTTCATTCATTGTTCCGTCCAACACGTATAACACTTGATATTTAAAAGTGTCTTGCGCTTTATAACCTTCTGGAAGATAAATGTTGAGGATTCTGTTTTCTAATAAGATTTTTGATGGAAGTGTGACGATTTCGCCAATAACTAATAGATCTTTTTAAGTTTCTTTTAGTGTGTTTTGTGAATGTAGTTGAGAGAAAACAAGAACACACAATGTGGTAAGGGCAATAGGAAATAATTTGGACATAAAAATTTCTTTAGTAAGTTCAAAGACAGAATGTATAGTTACATAATATAGTTGTGGAATTATTTAACTTTTACTAACCTATGACGAGCGATAATTTTAAACGCAAGGACGCAAGGGAATCGCAAAGTTCGCAATGAATATAGTTATGAGCGTTGTAAACAACTATTAATTAATTTCTAAATTTGAAAACAAGCTCTTTGCGTTCTTTGCGCTTTTGCCTTGCGTTCGTTGCGGTTGAATGTTTTAGAGATGTAAATTATAATTCAAAATACAGCAATCGTTAACCAACAATCCTTAATCTTCATCCTCATCATCCGGTTCAAACATCACAACATCAACATCATATTCAGCTTCGGTAAATTCATCTCGGTTTATCCAATATTCCGATGTTGTTAGAGTATAAGAGCCGTTTCCATTGGAATCCAGTTTCCATACAATATCTTCAGCTTCATCAAAAGCTTCCTTGCCAGCAAGATGATTTGAGAATAAACGTTTTATGACGCTGTTCTTTGCCAAGGTTTTATCAAGAACTTTCAGAGCTACTTCCTTATCAATGTCTTTATCTGGAGATATTTCGAATTCTACAATGGTTGCTTTGGCACTTGGGAACGTTCCGTTATAAGCTTTGTGTAACAGTTGATTGATGTTATATAACTGATGATGCAGTGAAATATCACTATATTCTTCAGATATTTTATCCAATAACATATCGTGCGACATTTGGTCAATTTGACCATCTTTCAATTCTTCCGACAATTTATAATCCAATAAAATCGCAGCAGCTTCATGACCTTCAAAATCAGAAATTGCCATGAAGAGTAAATCCTTCAATTCTTCAGGTTTGGAATCTTTGGCATCCGGGAAACCGAAGAGGTCCAACATTTCAATATATTCGGCATTTGTCCACACATTTGGCAACTCTTCAACCGATTTTACGCTATTAATAATTATATGATATTTCATTTTTGATATTATTTTTTAAATATTGATTACACTATAAAAATATGTTTCTTTTTAAAAGTACTTAATGTTGACATAGGACGAAATGACGTAGGACCTATGACTGTTACGTCATTCATTTTAAACCATCAAAATTTTCAGAATCCTTCTTTTTAGATTTTTTAGATTCTTTCAATTTTTTAGATCGATATTATTTCTTGCGTAGCTCAAACAAATCCTTCCGTCTGTCCTTCAGGTTTCGTACGCTTCCAAATTGATTCAATTCGCGGAGCAAATCGATATCCACGTCCGCAATTAAAATCATTTCAGTGTTTTGCGTTGCTGCGGCTTTCACACCATCCGTCGGAAAGGCAAAATCACAAGGTGTGAACACCATGGATTGTGCATATTGAATGTCCATGTTGGACACTTTCGGCAAATTGCCTACGCTGCCTGCAATGGC
>JBBSLN010000624.1:0-1729 GCA_038255205.1 Flavobacteriales bacterium | reverse complement strand
GACTACTATTTCTGAATACTTTCTCATTCCAGTAGCCCTTTAAATCGAAATCTTGGTTGACCAATTCATCACGTGTAGGCTGAATGACATTGTTGAACGTTTCGTTCTCTTTAAAGCGTCTTAGTTTGTTTTTGCTTCCCACTGGTTTTGTTTATTGTTTATAGTTTATGGTTTCGGGTTCAATATTCAATGTTCAAAAAATTCTAGATTCTCATGGGTTGAGATTGAGGGTTGTCCATTGTCCATGCCTAAATAACATTGACTGTTGTTTAGTTTATAAATTATAATTGAAATAATCCATTTTTGCCTTACGTCTTATTTCATTCAGTCTTAAGTCCATTTTAACCCTTATCGCTTCATATTTTATACATAATTCTCGGATACGAGAAATATTTATTTGGTAAAATTAAGGAAATATATGGTAGTGGTTTAGTTTGTATCTTTGATTCTTGTTGAAATTTGCGTGAGGGATTGAAGTGGCATCCTTTTTTGCTTTTCGCAAAAAAGATATAACGAAAAGCCCGACCCTTGTGGTCACGCCCTAAAAACATAAATGAAGAAAAAAATACTTGTAGCGCCATTAAATTGGGGATTGGGTCATGCGACGCGCTGTATACCAATTATCAACGCGTTAATTGAACATAATTTTGAACCAATCATTGCAAGTGATGGTGTCGCTCTAGAGCTTTTAAAAAAAGAATTTCCAAATCTGAACTGCCTTGAATTGCCTGGCTACAATATTAAGTATTCAAAAAAAGGGTGTTTCCTTAAATTGAAACTGCTTCAGGAATCTCCAAAGGTCATCAACGCGATTAAGGCCGAAAAGAAGGCGACTAAAGACATCGTAGAAACCTATCAAATCGATGGCATTATTTCAGATAATAGACTTGGCGTGCACAGCAAAATTGTGCCTTCGGTTTTTGTGACGCACCAATTGCGAGTTTTGAGTGGCAATACCACTTGGTTGAGCACTAAAATGCATCAAAATATCATGAAACGCTTTGTGGAATGCTGGGTGCCTGATACTGTTGGTTCGCCTAATTTGAGCGGTAAACTCGGACATATAGTTCTGTCGAATATCGTCGTAAAATACATTGGACCTTTAAGTCGCTTTAAGAAAATCGATTGCAAAATACGTTTTGATGTCATGGTATTGCTTTCTGGACCCGAACCTCAACGTACCATGCTCGAAGAGATGTTGCTTCTGGAATTTAAAAATTATGATGGGCAAGTTCTGTTTGTGAAAGGTATCGTAGAAGAACAACAGACCGTTACGAAAGATGGCACCATGACCATTTATAATTATCTGATGGGAAGCGATTTGGAAAAAGCCTTGAACGAAAGCAATTTGATAGTGTCTCGTTCTGGTTATACGACAATCATGGATTTAGCTAAATTAGGCAAAAAGGCGTTTTTTATACCAACACCAGGTCAGTTCGAACAAGAATATCTGGCGAAACGGCTGAACGAAAATAACCTTGTACCTTACTGTAAGCAGAATGAATTTAATTTAGAGAAGCTCAAGCAAGTGCATAACTACAAAGGCCTTGAAATTTCCGAATATGAACTCAACTATAAAAGGCTATTTCAACTTTTCAAGGGTAAATGAGAATTCGCTGCCCACTCCAAGCTCACTTTCGACATAGATTTTTTCGTCGTGTGCCTCGATGATGTGCTTTACGATTGATAATCCGAGACCTGAACCACCTTCTCTTCTGGAGCCACTTTT
>JBBSLN010000623.1:0-1731 GCA_038255205.1 Flavobacteriales bacterium | reverse complement strand
GAATCATTTCATTTAAAAACCTCCAGGGTGATTATTTTCTGAAATTTGCCAAAATAGATAAATCAGGTAGAGGAGCCAGTAAAGACAACAACATTACCCAAGAAACTTTAGATGAATTTACTCTGCAATTAAAAGATTTAATCTTAGAAATCTGTAATCCCGAAATTGATTTTGTTGAGAAGAAACTCATGCTCAAGTGATTATTCATTTACTTTCAATTAAGATCGGTTTATGAAAGAAAGTTAAATATTTTGTCAATAAAACACGAAACCCCTGTAAAATCAGTGCTTACAGGGGTTTTTCGTGGAGAAGATGGGATTCGAACCCACGACCTCTTGGCTGCCAGCCAAGCGCTCTAGCCAACTGAGCTACATCCCCAAAATTTTGACGAAAGTAATCAAAAAAGTTAAATAATTAGGACGTCAGAGGATTTTAAGACATTTCCAAAGATAAATTAAAGAACTATTTCAATCCACTCAAAACCAAAACAGGTAATGTGGTGTAAAAATCCTTTTTGAGAATGGTACTATTTTCCCAAAGTTTGGTAAAAAACCCTCGTTTACGTCTTACCACGCATAGCATATCCGGGTTATTGGTCTTATAATGTTCCAAAACCCCTTGATAGGTCGTTGGATTGTCTGAATAAATCGTTTCGGAAACAATCTTTGTCAAATCTTCATTGACATCAAAATCGCCTTCGTTATGAAATTGTGTCTTCACCAACAGCAAATTGATTTTTGCCTTGAATTGACTTTGACTTTCTTTTAAAGGAGTCAACGACTCTTCCTTTTTGACAATTGCCGATTTCAGAGCCATTAAAATTGTTTCAATGGGCTTATAGGAATATCCTTCAGGTATAATCAACGCTGGAATATCGGTCTGTTTTATGATTTTCCCCGAAGTTTCTCCCAAAAAAACCTCATCCTTTATGGAAGTTGTTCTGGGTTCTATCAAAATTAAATCGATGTCTGCTGCTTGACACACCAACTCCAAGGTGTCAATCAATTTGCCCTTAAAGGTTTTTACAATGACATCAACACCTTTCGTGTCAACGTTGGCCACATGTGAATTTAAAAAAGCCAAACTCTCACGCTCCAGAATATGATCCACTTTCACTAGGGTTCCCGCTTTGGTATAGACGTTATATATCTGCACGACATATAATTTGGCGCCAAATTCCTTGGCAAAATCAACTGCATACTGCAAATGGCTTACCGCATTTTTAGATGAACCAACCGGAACTAATATATTCTTCATATTCGTGAATTAAAAACTAACTTTACAAATTATACTGCAAAAGTAAACATTAAAAATGATTCGGGAAGCGACCACTTCAGATATTGATGCGATTTTAGAGCTCACTAAAGCATGCGCCAAACACATGATTTCCAAAGGAATATTTCAATGGAACGAGCATTATCCTAATCGAACGGCCTTTGAAAATGATATGAAACGCGGCGAATTGTTCGTAATCGAACTGGACGCGTCCATCGTTGGGTGTATTGTGATATCTATGTTGATGGATGATGAATACATTCCAATCGAATGGATGACCGTTAATGAGAATAACGTTTACATACATCGCCTTGCGGTGCATCCAAGTCAGCAAGGAAAAGGTTTTGCGCAAGAAATGATGGATTTTGCTGAAGTTTCTGCAAAAGAGCGCAATTTCGTTTCCGTTCGACTGGACACCTTTTCACAAAACATTAGAAACCAAAAATTTTACGAACT
>JBBSLN010000622.1:0-1745 GCA_038255205.1 Flavobacteriales bacterium | reverse complement strand
CTGCTTCTGTTGGATTATTTCTCTTTTCTTTCGCTTTATCAAGCAACAAATGAGAATTGGTCCCACCTGTCATATAACCCAAAGACTTTTTCGACACCAAGTTCTCTTCCCCTTCGGGGAAGGATAGGATGGGGAACGTCACTTCTGCTCCAACCGATTTTCCAATCCAATTGCGTTGACTTTCCTTTAAAGATTCTGTCCAATCAAGTGTATCCAATCCCTGAAGCAACCTTTCTGCATACGCAGAAATTCGCATACTCCATTGCGTCATTTTTTTACGGACGACAGGATGACCACCACGTTCGGAAACGCCATTCACGATTTCATCATTTGCCAAAACAGTTCCTAAAGCAGGACACCAGTTGACTTCCGTTTCTGCTAAATAGGTGAGTCGATATTTTAAAAGTAGTTGTTGTCGTTTTTCAGATGGAAATGCCTTCCAATCTGAAGCTGTAAAAGTTTCGATATTATCGTCGCAAGCCGCATCAACATTTTTGTTTCCTTCTGCAGCAAACACAGATTCTAATGTTTCAATCGATTCGGCTTTGTTCGTTTTATTGTTGTACCACGACTCAAACAATTGGATAAAAATCCATTGTGTCCATTTGTAATAACTTGGATCGGATGTTCTTACTTCACGACTCCAATCGAATGAAAAACCGATTTGGTCTAACTGACGACGATAGGTTTTGATATTTTCTTCAGTTGTTAACGCAGGATGCTGACCTGTTTGAATGGCGTATTGTTCTGCAGGCAATCCAAAACTATCATAGCCTTGTGGATGCAATACATTAAACCCTTTGTGACGTTTATAACGCGCATAAATATCACTTGCAATATATCCCAGTGGATGACCTACATGTAAACCTGCACCACTTGGGTAAGGGAACATGTCGAGGACATAATATTTTGGTTTATCACTGTGATTTTCGGCTTTGAACGTTTGGTGTTTTGCCCAATAGTCTTGCCACTTTTTCTCTATGTCGTTGAAATGGTAGTTCATATTAATTGTTTTCTCGCAAAGGCGCGGAGGCGCAAAAGGTGTAAATCGTAATGCAAAAACTTTGCGTCTCTGCGACTTTGCGAGCATTATTCAAACCGCAAATTTAAGCTTATTATAACAATGTTGAAAGTTTAAACGTTGTAAACCTTAACGGAACAGAATTGTTTTATATTTTTACAGCATCAACTAAATTTTCTATGAGTTCATCGTTTGACAGATATCAAAAACGCAAGTTAATTTCCTCATATTTTTCAGTCGTTATCAGTATCGCCTTGGTACTTTTTCTTCTTGGTTGTTTGGGCCTATTGGTTTTGAACGCCAAAAAAGTAGCGGACCACTTTAAAGAACAAGTCGTGATGACCATTTATCTGAATGATACCGCAAAGGAAGTGGAAGTCAATCAGCTAGAAAAAAGTCTGGCGATGGCAGAATATACGAAGAGCACGCATTATGTGTCCAAAGAAGAGGCTGCAGAATCAATGAAAGCGGAAACTGGTGAGGATTTTATGGATTTTGTTGGTTATAATCCGTTACAGAATAGTATTGATGTGCATTTGAAAGCAGACTTCGTAACTACAGAAACATTGACTTCCATTACAGATGAATTAGCGGATAAAAAATTTATTGAAGAAATTCGTTATGATAATGATTTAGTAGAATTGATGAATGACAATGTGAAGAAAATCACATTTTGGGTTTTGGTTATCAGCGCTATTTTTACATTGATTGCTGTTCTTTTGAT
>JBBSLN010000621.1:0-1746 GCA_038255205.1 Flavobacteriales bacterium | reverse complement strand
GATAGAGGAAATGGCACGTGTATTCTGCTTTACAACAAGGAGAAAGGAACCGTAATTTTAACCAAACAATTCCGAATGCCTGCCTATCATAATGATGAGCGCGATGGCATGTCCATTGAAGCTTGTGCAGGTGCCATCGACAAAAACGAATCACCAGAAACTACCGTTATAAGAGAAACAGAAGAGGAAGTTGGTTATAGAATAAAGAATGTGAAACTAATAATGGAAGCATATTCTTCACCAGGTGCCTTGTCCGAAAAAATGTATTTTTTTATTGGTGCCTATTCCGAGGACATGAAAATCGATACTGGAGGAGGTGTAGCGTCTGAAAATGAGGAGATCGAGGTTATGGAATTGTCGTTTTCTAGCGCTTTAAAATTGATTGAATCTTGCGAAATTCAAGATGCAAAAACGATTATGTTGTTGCAATATGCACAGATTCATCAGCTATTTTTTTAACAAAAATTTTGAAATAAGAACATTGAAAATTGTCAAACGGATTAATGTGAAAACAAGCTCAATATTTTAACGCAAAGTCGCAAAGAATCCGCAAAGTTCGCAACCTATGGCCTTGCGACCCTTGCGATTCAACTTTGCGGCCTTTGCGGTTAAAAACAGACCTATGGACAAACTAAAAACAGCAAATTTATACCGAGACGAACTCATCCCAATCAGCGGAAAACTTGTGGAGCGTTACAACCAATGCCTAAAAACTTTGGGATTTGCCGAAACCAAGCTTTCGTCATTTTCCATCGATGCCATTGGTTGGAGCCCAGAAATTGCAGAAGAGAAAAAGGAAGTTCATTATTTGAATAATGGCGAGGCCAATCCCAGTGGTATCATTATTACGCCCTTGCAATATCGCAAGCCAGTTTACAATCCGTTTCATTCTTTTGATAGGGATATGATGCAGCAGATTTTCTACATCCATGGGAAAAGGATTAACGACATCACGCGAGACTGTGCCATTTGTGTAGATTTTGACCAGCATATCGATACCTTTTACGAACCTTTGGATGTGTTGAAATATGATGATATTTCCATCACATTTAAGCTTATCAACAATCTAGACAAAGTCCAAAAAGAACAAATGCAATTGATTGACACGTTCAAGATAGGAAACAATTTTATTGACGAAACGCTCCATCAGAAATTATTGGAATCCGCAATACAACATGGTGATTTAAGAGATAGGGATTTAACTTTGCACGAGCTCCATTTTAAAACGGATTCTTTCTATACGAGAGCGTTCAATGGTGTGTATGTGCTTCGCGATTTTATTACGCCGATAGTGGTTTTTGAAGACGAAAAATGGTATAAAGAAGCCATCAAGGATACCATTCAAGACATTATTATTTTTCATATTTCGCAACCAGAACTCATTGAAAAATTAAGAGACCATATGATTATCGAGTACGATTTGGAAGATGTTGTAAAAACACCTCGATATGACCGAATCAAAAAATTCATGTTCTCGAAATATCTTGATAAAACACAACATCCAATTCAGGATATATTGAATGATTCCGTATTGTTCAAAAGTTACTTGAACAAATTGGATATCGAATCTCGTAAAAAGGTTATGAGCGTTGAATTGTATTTGGAAAAAATGGAAGTAAGTAACCAATATAAATTGGACGATATTGTTGATATTCATTTGTTCAATGCCTTGCATCAGCCACATTCGTCATTAAAAGCCAACCATCAAGATTTAATCTGGATGCTTTTGGTAAACATCGCTCAACT
>JBBSLN010000620.1:0-1750 GCA_038255205.1 Flavobacteriales bacterium | reverse complement strand
TAGCAGTAACGACATGGGATTTGCAGTGGTTAGAATTCTGGGAGACGACATGGATCCCAGTAAATTGGTGCAATTATCTTCAGTGCTTCAACAGAGTGATTTTGACGATTCACAATTAAATCAAGTGATGGACTTTTTTAAGTAAGCACATAGTTTATTTCCTGTCATTTCGAGCATTGTCTAGAAACTTGCAGAAATCAACATAGCATCTCGACTGTGCGCGAACTGACAGAACACGATATATTTATGAAATCACTCGGAATCGTTTTCGGGTGATTTTTTGTTTTCCTCCTTAAACAAAACGTAGTAAATGTTTGCGACCACAAACGATACGCAAGAAAACAATAGTAATTTAACCATGAAGTAATCCAAAATATCAAAAACACCTGCAATAAAAAAGGCGAGGACAATGAATCCTGTAAACCATACCATGAACTGGTCATTTGTCATGAGTTTAAAATTCATATTCCTGTATAGTTGCTTGGTGTGATGGCTTTCAATTCAGATTTAATAGCATCAGACACATTTAAAGTGTCGATAAAATCGGAGATTGTTTTTTGATTGATTTTCTCGTTGGTTCTCGTCAAACCTTTCAAGGCTTCATAAGGATTCGGATAACCTTCACGACGCAAAATTGTTTGAATGGCTTCTGCTACAACCGCCCAATTATTTTCTAAATCTTCAGCAAATTTTGACGCATTCAAAACCAATTTATTTAAACCCTTTAAGGTTGATTTAAAACCTATGAGTGTATGGCCAAAAGGAACACCTACATTTCGTAAAACGGTGCTATCTGTCAAGTCACGCTGTAATCTGGAGATTGGCAATTTTGCGGATAAGTGTTCAAAAAGTGCATTGGCAATTCCTAAATTGCCTTCACTGTTTTCAAAATCAATCGGGTTCACTTTATGCGGCATTGCAGAACTACCAACTTCACCTGCCTTTATTTTCTGTTTAAAATAATCCATGGATACATAAGTCCAGAAATCTCTATCCAAATCAATTAAAATGGTATTAATTCGCTTCAAAGCATCAAATAATGCAGCCATGTGGTCGTAATGCTCAATCTGTGTTGTCGGAAACGAATGTTGCAATCCTAATTTTTCCTGCACAAATTGACTGCCAAATGCTCTCCAGTCAATAGTTGGATACGCAACCTTATGAGCATTGTAATTTCCCGTAGCACCACCAAATTTCGCAGCACTCGGAACGTCGTTCAATAATGTGAATTGCTCTTCGAGACGCACTACGAATACTTCAATTTCCTTACCAAGTCGGGTAGGAGATGCAGGTTGTCCGTGAGTTCTAGCAAGCATTGGGATATTTTCCCATTCTTTGCTCAATACCTTCAAACGATTCAAAATCACAAAATATTCAGGAACATACACATCGTTCATTGCTTCCTTAATACTCAATGGAATAGCTGTATTGTTGATATCTTGTGACGTCAATCCAAAATGGATGAACTCCTTATGCTTTGAAATATTGAGCACATCAAATTGTTCCTTTATGAAATATTCAACCGCCTTTACATCATGGTTGGTGACTTTTTCAATCTCCTTGATTTTTAAGGCATCTTCAGTTGAAAAGTCAGTATAAATCGCTCGTAATTTTTCAAATAATGATGCATCAAATCCAGATAACTGAGGTAAAGGTAATTCGCACAACGCAATAAAATATTCGATTTCTACCTGTACTCTATATTTTATGAGTGCTTCTTCAGAAAAATAAGGAGCCAATTCGCCAACCT
>JBBSLN010000619.1:0-1755 GCA_038255205.1 Flavobacteriales bacterium | reverse complement strand
GATTTCATCCTCAAAACACATTTGATGATTTCGATTTTAATTGTAGTTCCTGTGGCGTTTGTGTATGGATTTCAACCTGAATCCCAATTTGACATTCATCTCGATACAATAGACGAATTGAATCAATTTAAAGCCATTATGGGTTTGTATTTGGGCTTTTCCATACTTTGGATTTTAGGTATTTTCAAAACCACCTTTTTGAAACTAGCCTTGGTTTCAAATATGGTTTTTATGCTAGGATTGGGTTCTGGAAGACTGTTGAGCCTGCTTTTAGATGGAACTCCAACGTTTGGTTATGTTTTTGGAACCTGTGCGGAATTGTTTTTGGGTATTTATGGTCTTTGGATATTGAAAAGATACGATTTCAACAAAATAATGTAATATTACCGCAAAATTTATACACTTGATAAAAATAGGCGACATACATCTTCTAGATTTCCATTGCTGTTGGCTCCGATGACGACTCCAAAATGTTTTGAACAAGCGTTTCATAAAGGTTATTTTAACTTATCGTTACCTATCTCAAATAGATATAATATCTGAAAGCGATAAATAAAGCTAGATACTCCAAAATTAAATGGATGTTGATGAGGTAACCAAAAAATATGGGTTCGAATGGGATGGTCAAAGGCCTCTTTTTAATGTTTCTAAAATTATTTCGGATGAAACCATTGTTGCTAAAATATATGTTCACTTTGATTAAAAATGAGCATCACAATTTCAATAGAATCGTCATTTTTCAAACGATAAATTAATGAAATATGCTTGTTGACAACACATTTGTGCAAATTCTCAAAGATGGATTTTGGGCAGATGTGATTATGGAAAGAAATGTTGTAGATAAGTTGATTGACTTGATTTTCGAATTGACCAACAATTGTTAAATTCCATCGATCAAAAAGCTGTTCAATAACCGTCAGGTAGGAGCTTTTTGCAGCTATAGACCAAGTAATTTGCATCAACTATTTTTTAAGTTGCTCAATTTTTTGCTTCACTTCCAGCATGACTTCTTCGTGGGAAATAGTTCTTCCTTTTTTTAAATCTTCCAATCCTTCTTGAATTTGATTTTTTTGTTCATTTGAGAGTTGCTCGTACCAATCAGTATCGCTATCATTTTTGATGGCATATAGCTGACTGATGACCGCATCATCTTTCAATGATGTAAGCCAGTTAATCAAGTCTAATTTTTTTGCTTCAAAGTTCATACTTTCAAAAATACGAAATATAACATTACGATGACATGTCATCAAATAACATTGAATTTCAACAAAATAATGTAATTTTGCTGCAAAATTTATACACTTGATAAAAATAGGCGACATACAACTTCTAGATTTTCCATTGCTTTTAGCGCCAATGGAAGACGTGAGCGATCCACCGTTTCGTGCGCTTTGCAAGGAGCAAGGAGCTGATGTGGTCTATACAGAATTCATTTCTAGTGAAGGTCTGATTCGTGATGCGGCAAAAAGCGTCATGAAACTCGACATCTACGAAAAGGAACGACCAGTCGGCATTCAAATATTTGGTGCTGAATTGGACAGTATGCTCCAAACAGTTGATATTGTTGAAAAGTCAAATCCAGATATTATAGATATCAACTTTGGTTGTCCTGTGAAAAAAGTGGTTTGTAAAGGTGCGGGCGCAGGAATCTTGAAAGATATCGATTTGATGGTAAAGCTCACCGAAGAAATGGTCAAACGAACACACTTGCCAATTACAGTCAAAACACGTTTGGGCTGGGATCATGATTCCATC
>JBBSLN010000618.1:0-1759 GCA_038255205.1 Flavobacteriales bacterium | reverse complement strand
TGGGAAGTGATGTGAACCGACTGATTGGAAAAATAAATGATAATGAAGTCAATAAAATTTCGATTCCCGTTACTGCCAATATATCAGGAAGTTTTACAAGTCCACAAATATCAACCGATTTGACCAGCGGTGTAACCAACCTGACCAAACAATTAATTGAAATCGAAAAGCAAAAGTTAATTGGTCAAGGGAAAGATAAAATCAAGGATTTACTTGGCGGCTTGATGACTGGAAATACAACAGGCAATCCGAACGCTGGTACAACAACTACAAAAGATAGTACCATCGTAAAAAAAGATTCTATCAAAATAACTCCGAAAACAGACCCTGTGAAACAAGGCGTCAAAGATGTGCTAGGCGGACTACTAGGTGGCAAGAAAAAGAAAAAGGATTCAGTGAACTAATTTACGTAGTGCGATTTATGATGGTCTGAGGTTGAAATTGCAGATACTGTAATTTTGTACTTTGTCCAGCCGCCCCAAGATGAATTTTGGATTAAATTAAACTTATAGTTTTAGTTTCCTGACCTTTCACGACAGATTTTAATTCGATGTAATTTTATTTAACTGAATAAAGGGTAGCGAAATTTTTAAACGCAAAGGTCGCAAAGAAAGGCGCAAGGATCGCAAAGTATTATTTCTATTCATTTAGCTTTGCGACCCTTGCGTATCTAGAGCCCATATAGATTGCGACCTTTGTGGTTAAAATTGGGAATGTTATGATGTTGGCACTCTGATTATAGTTTACCACATAGATTAGCGAGGTACAGATTTTGATTGTTGAATTCATAATTTGGAATTTGGAATTTGTGCATGTTGTTAGAAAAAAGTTTTGGTATTCAATCAAAATAGCCCAATACAATATGTATTTCGCAAGCTTTCCCAAATTTGTGTTAAAGGTGCGCGTTTAAATTTGCTATTCTCGATTATTCGGTTATAATGTGGTACAGGAATTTATTTTAACGTAAAACAAATATATGAGACAATTAAAAATCACGAAACAAGTTACCAACAGAGAATCCAAATCACTTGACAAGTACTTACAGGATATTAGCAAGCTACCTCTTATAACAGCAGATGAAGAAGTAGAGTTAGCGCAACTTATCAGAGAAGATGATCAAGTGGCTCTCGATAAATTGGTAACGGCCAATCTCCGTTTTGTGGTATCAGTCGCTAAACAATATCAAAATCAAGGTTTGACGCTTCCAGATTTAATCAATGAAGGAAACGCTGGCTTGGTAAAAGCTGCCAAACGATTTGATGAAACCAGAGGTTTTAAATTTATTTCGTATGCCGTTTGGTGGATACGTCAAGCGATTCTCCAAGCATTGGCCGAACAGGCTCGTGTAGTGAGATTACCGTTGAATAAGATTGGTTCCATCAACAAAATCAATAAAGCATACTCGTTTTTGGAGCAATCGTACCAAAGGCCTCCAAGTGTAGCAGAAATAGCCAAGGAGCTTGATATGACCTTGAGTGATGTAAAATTGTCCATGAAAAATTCAGGACGTCATTTATCAATGGATGCGCCTTTAAGAGAAGGAGAAGATTTTAGTCTATATGATGTGGTTTCTTCAACAGAGTCTCCTAGACCAGACAGCGATTTGATGGCAGACTCCTTAAAACTTGAAATTAACAGAGCTTTAGAAACACTTTCGAACAAAGAAGGGGACGTCATCAAGCTTTATTATGGACTTGGAGGAGAAATGCCTATGAGTTTAGATGAAATAGGCGTAACTTTCGACCTTTCTAGAGAGCGT
>JBBSLN010000617.1:0-1766 GCA_038255205.1 Flavobacteriales bacterium | reverse complement strand
CGCAATCAAATTGAAGAAAGCGAGAAGGAACAAAAAAAATTGATAGCATATTTAAAACTTGCAACGGATTCCGCCAAGGTCGGCATTTGGTCTTTAGATGTGGTTTCATCAAAATTGGAGTGGTCAAACATTCATAAACAATTATGGGGTTATGACGTGCATCGTGAAGATCTGACCTACGAAGACTGGCATAACCTAATTGTACCAGAGGATAAAGAATTGGCTTTCCAAAAAATAGAAGAAGCAAAGGTGAATCACAGCCTTTATGAAGCTGATTATCGCATTAAACGCGCGAATGATGGGGCCGTTGTGTGGATGAAATCAACCGGGCAGTATTACTATGATGAATCTGGCGAAGCACAAACACTGTCAGGTATCAGTCTTGATATTACAGAACAAAAAAGATTCACTGAAGAATTGGAAATAAAGGTCAAACTGCGTACCGAAGAACTCAAAAAATCAAACGAAGAACTCATGCAGACCAATACGCAGTTAGACCAGTTTGCCCATGTAGCCAGCCACGATTTGCAAGAGCCACTGCGAAAAATTTTAACCTTTTCCAAGCGGTTACAGGAGAATCACATTGAGGATTTGAGCGCAGAAGCAAAAATCTATCTCAATAAAATTGAAGGTGCATCAAGCCGCATGAAGATATTGATTCAGGACCTGCTCAATTATTCGCGTTTGCTTGAGCATGAAAAATTATTTGAGCAAACTGATTTGAATGCAACCCTAAAAAATGTTTTGAACGATTTTGAATTGCTGGTTGACGAAAAGAGAGCTCAAATAAAATGTCATGAACTCCCTACTATTGAGGCCATCCCTCTGCAGATGAACCAGCTTTTTTATAACCTCATCAGCAACGCACTTAAATTTTCAATGGAAGATGTGCAGCCAGTGATTACCATCACATCGCGGACTCTTTCAGAAAAACAAATTAAAAACTATCCTTCCTTAAATCCGTCAAGTTCTTATATAGAAATTATTTTCAAAGACAACGGCATCGGCTTTGAGCAAAAATATTCTGAAAAAATATTCACCATATTCCAGCGTTTGCACAGCAGAGATACTTTTATCGGCACAGGCATTGGCTTAGCACTCATAAAAAAAATTACTGAAAATCACCATGGCGTAACGTTTGCAGATGGAAGAGAAAATAACGGCGCCACGTTTCATGTTATACTTCCGTTTAAACAACCACAATAACTAACCCAACCAAAGACTATGGAACAACAAATTTTTATGATTATAGACGACGATGCAGATGACCGATTCTTCTTTAAAGATGCAGTCACGAAATTGCCCGGTTCCGTAAAATTTATGGAGGCAAATGGATGCGAAGAAGCACTTGAGCTACTGCACACAGTCGAAAAATTGCCACATTTTATTTTCCTCGACATCAACATGCCACGCATTGATGGCCGCGAATGTTTAAAGCTATTAAAGAGAGATGCGAAACTCAAGCATATACCTGTCATTATGTATTCCACTACTTTTTGCGAGGAAAGCATTAATGAATTTCACACACTTGGAGCCTCAACGTATCTCAAAAAACCAACGGATATAGGTAAACTTCCCGAGCAAATTCTTGAAGTGATCAAAAACCTATAAAATATTCTTAAAGACATTATTATTAATGCCAACACAGATGCAAGTTCTAGCTTAAAAGTTCAAACCACAAGTTCGGAAACCGAAACAATTAATACAATTTCAACAGCACATTAGGGTCAGGACAATTTGCCAAATAAAACTCCAATTCAGCCTTG
>JBBSLN010000616.1:0-1769 GCA_038255205.1 Flavobacteriales bacterium | reverse complement strand
TTTAGAATCTCTTTGGTATCGATTTTCTTTTTGTTGAAGTAATCGCACGAGCTCAACGTTGCAAGAATGACAATAAGTATTAATCGCTTCATTTAAACGGATAAAGAAGCTGAAAAGTACAATTTTTTTTGATATTAAAATAGGTTCTATGATGAAGCTTTCATAAGCAACATTGGAGAGAATAGAACTCTGATGACGCTGATGACTATGATAGGCGCTGATTTTATTAGTGCTAGCATCAAATCATATTTTATCATAAAAAACCTGCAGCAGCAGCGTTCCATTAGAGGCAAGCCGTAAATCACTCCTCAACTTTCATGAATTTTTCGTTTTTTAGTTCCTTTATACGGCGTTCAACCCAAAAGTTATAACCGTGCTTTGGTTTTTTTGACTTAAAATCTTCATACAATTTGAGGCGTGTATCGATATCTTTGTAATATCTGTCCTTCGCCATCAACATATAAAACTGTGCCATTTCATTTTCAGGATTTATTTTTAATGACTTCTGCAAGGCCTCGATGGCTTCCTTATGTTTTCCTTGGCGATTGAGCACATAACCCAGTCGTCGATATTCGTCATCCAATGGAATATCCCTTATTTCCAATGCCAATGCCATGTACTCTTCGGCTTTTGCAAAATCTTCCAGACCTTCATAGAGTTGACCTTGGATGAACAGATTCTTAAAATTTTTTGGGTCGTATTGCAAGGAGAGTAAACCTTGCTCTACGGCTTTTTTGTACTCGTAATGTCTGGCGTAGCAAAAACTCAAACTTTCGTGGATGAATTGTGACGATTCACCAAGTTCAATCAGTTTTTCAAACCATTTGGCAGATTCTCTATAATCTTCCAACCAATAGTAATTTTGAGCTTTGAGGCTGATAAGTTCGATGTTATTAGCGTACGATTTCAATCCGATTTCAATATACTTCAAGGACTCGTCATGCTTGCGGTCTATTAATAGTTCCCTCGCAATTTTGTAAATGGCTTTTTGGTGTGTTGGGTCAAGTTCAAAAGCCGTCCGAAAATGGTTCATGGCTGTGGAATCGTTCAAGGTTTCGAGCGTGACGCCGAGTTCATATTGGTAATTTGGGTTTTTATAATCGGCATATACCAATTCTTCAAAAAGCATGGCGGCGTCCTTGTAGTTTTTTGTGCTTCGCAATAATTTGGCATAATCAAATTTCAACAACACATTATCTGAATACACTTCCAATGCCTTGCTATAATTAGACAATGCTTTATCATAATTACCCAACGCAACATAAGATTTTGCAATTCGTTCATGGACTTCTGAAGGTTTGTTATATGACTTATAACTTTCGATGGCTTCTGAATAATTGCCAGTAGCGAACAGGCTATCTGCAACGCTCAAAACCGAAGTTTGAGCTTCGGTCAGATAGGTTAAGCACATAAAAATAATCAGACTGAACTTTTTCAATTTTTCAATCATTATTATAAACTTTAATTTTTTGGATAGTTTTATAATTTACACCATCGGTTATAACAAAACTTTTAAAATACTCATCTTTATTCAATAGTAGAACCAAGCCATCATAACGCTTCTGTTCAGCTTCTGTTAGTCTCTCAATTTCATTGACCACAAGTTTCAGTATACCATCATGAGTGCTATTTTCCCAAGTTTCTTTAGCTTCGTCTGTCTTTTTGTAGTCCAAATATTCCTGATAAGTTTTACTTCTTTTTATGATTTTTTCGGCGGTATCCACATCATTATTTTCCAATGTACCTTGTTTCATTTTGATATCAAGATA
>JBBSLN010000615.1:0-1769 GCA_038255205.1 Flavobacteriales bacterium | reverse complement strand
CTGTGTCACCACATTGTCAAAATCCGCACGTGGTAATTGCCAAGTCCAATTGTATCCGTCCGAAAATTTATCGCTAAAATCAAACTCACAAATCGTATTGCCTCTTATGAAACGTGCGCCTCTTTTTATTTCAAACCCTTGCTGTTCCAGAACAGGCAACAAACCAACTTCTTCAAAATGGTCCATACATCTTGGCAATAAACTGTCGCCAATCACAAAACGCGGAAATTTACTTTTCTCAACGACTTTAACAGAAACGTTCTGTTGGTTCAAATACGCAGCTGCAACACAACCTGAAGGTCCTGCACCAATTATCAAAACGTCTACACTAACATCATTCATTCAACTGAAGGAATTAAATCATTTATTATCCTAAATTTGTAGCCCAAAATAACTACTTTACTTTGGGTTTTTGTAAATTATTCAAAAAATATTGTGAACAGCCACTAAATGATAACACTAAAAGGCATATTGGAAATTGAAGCGTTCTATCAAGTTATCTTTCGGAAACAACCTATAGAAATAGCTGAAAACACCCAAGAATTAGTAGAAAAAAGTTTCGAGTTCCTAAAATCATTTTCAGAAAATAAAGTGATTTATGGTGTGAACACTGGCTTTGGCCCAATGGCACAATATAAAATCAAGGATTCGGAGCGCATACAACTTCAATATAACTTGATAAGGAGCCACGCTTCAGGAACTGGCTCGGCAATTCCTCCAATGTATGTGAAAGCAGCCATGTTGGCGCGATTGAATACACTCTCGTTGGGAAAATCTGGTGTCCATAAATCTGTCATAGATTTGATGACAAACCTCATAAATAAAAACATCACTCCAGTCATTTACGAACATGGTGGTGTCGGTGCAAGTGGCGATTTGGTGCAATTAGCGCATTTGGCTTTGGTACTTATTGGTGAAGGCGAAGTCCATTATAAAGGCGGACGACGAAAAACAGAGGAAATTTTCAAAATAGAAAATTTCAACCCGATAAAAGTCGAACTTCGTGAAGGTTTGGCATTGATGAATGGCACGTCGGTAATGACAGGAATTGGACTTGTCAACACCATTTACACGCGAAGATTGCTCAATTGGATGATTGCCTGTTCTTCAGCCATCAATGAAATTGTCCAGGCGTACGATGACCATTTGTCTTATGAATTGAACCAAACAAAAAAACACAAGGGACAGCGCAGAATTGCTGAAAGTATGCGTCACCATTTATTGGACAGCAAACTTGTTAGAAAGCGGGAACACCACTTATATACCGAAACACAAGAAGTTTCTGTTTTCGAAAATAAAATACAAGAATATTATTCGTTGCGATGCGTGCCTCAAATTTTAGGGCCCGTTTTGGATACCTTGAATACGGTTGAAACTATTTTGATTGAAGAAATCAATTCCGCCAATGACAACCCAATTGTTGATGTTGAAAACGAAAATGTATATCATGGAGGCAATTTTCATGGAGATTATGTGTCACTGGAAATGGACAAACTGAAATTGGTCGTCACTAAAATGAGCCTGCTGGCTGAACGGCAACTTAACTATTTGCTGAACCCAAAACTGAACAACATCCTTCCTCCTTTTGTAAATCTTGGAAAACTTGGATTAAACTTTGGTATGCAAGGCGTTCAGTTCACCGCAACCTCAACCACGGCGGAAAATCAAATGCTGTCCAATCCAATGTATGTGCATAGTATCCCCAACAATAATGACAATCAAGATGTCGTAAGCATGGGAACAAACGCCGCCTTAATCACCAAAAAAGT
>JBBSLN010000614.1:0-1770 GCA_038255205.1 Flavobacteriales bacterium | reverse complement strand
ATGAGGCGCTCGAACTTTTATATCGTTGATTGTCCCGTCTTTAGTGATCTTAAATATGGTCGTGATTCGCTGTTGACCTTTTAAGCCCAATTCCTTCGCAAGTTTTGTATTAAAATTTCTATTAACGAAGTCAGTAATTTTATCTGTTGTGCATTGTTTTCGTTCAGAATTATATGAAAGTGTTTCACAACCAAGAAATATTGGCACTTCATCAATGACAGAAAATGGAATTTCAGAGGTTTCAGTAATTGTCATTTTAGAAATATTGTCTTGATTTAATTCTGTTGAATTGTCGTCTCCTTGAACTTGAAACAAAATCGGCAAGCTGTAAGGTACTACAACTGCTATGCCTTTTTGTTTCCCTGGAATCATTTGCGGTAATTTACTGATGACACGTTTTGCTTCCGCTTCCAACGCTGGATGCGGTGCACGGGCCAGGACATTTTGTATGTTACCATCCTTTCCGATTTTAAACATCACAGAGATTCGTTGTCTGCCCGTCAGCCCAGATTCTTTCGCAATATTAATGTTGAAATTTTTGTTGACAAAATCTGAAATGTAGTCAGATAAGCATTGACGCTTTTCGTCATTGGTTGCAAGATCTTTACATTCTTCAATGGTTGGGACTTCATCGATGATGGAGAATGGGACTTCTAAATCGTAAGAATCAAAATTTGCGGTTTCCGTATTCTTATTGGGATGAGATATCTCTTTTCCATCGATTGCATGTATCTCCATCAATGAAGAAGATTTACCATCTGTCATCAATAGAGAGTGAAAAAAGTCGTCTTTTTCTATTAAGTTGATTTTCCCTTCTTGTTTCTTTTTCTCAATTTCAGTTAGGTTTTTCATATCATCAACAACCAATCTTAAAACTCCATCTCGAATATTACTTTCCCAATTGCTTTTTGCTTTATCTGTTTTTTGATAGGCTAAATAATCTTCATAGGTTTTGTATTTGGTCAACATCTCCTCATTTCTTTCGATATCTTCATTGGTTAAAGTTCCATCCCTTCTTTTTTTCTCTATTATACCTTCGGCCAAATATTTAAAAAAAGCCAGATGTCTTGCAACTTCATCTTTGGTATTTATGTATTTATCAGTTTTAGGAATATAATTTTTAGATATGGTTGCACCAATTCCTTGATTTTTGCTAATCTTTACAAGTTCTTGATAATACTTTTCTGTTAATTCTTGAAGGGTCATTTCTTGATTTGCATTCTCTACTTGAGAAATTTTATCTTCATTCGATTCTTGCCCAAAAGCAGACGTATACACCAACATCCCAAAAACCATAGGAATCAGGAGTGCGTACTTTAATAGATGACTACGATTTGATTTTGATTTGCTTAACATAACGATTCGTTTTTTGATTAATGATTGATTGAAAAATGTGTTTGTAAAAGAGATGCTTTCGGTGTCGAAGACTTGTGAAAGTAACTTCTCATAGTATTGCTTTTTGTCGCTCTGCTTCATGGCTTGAGCATCAGCGATGTATTCGTGCAAAGTGGTTATTCGGCTTTGGTACATATAAATCAATGGATTGAACCAAAAAAGAATTCGGAGAACTTCAAACAATAATAAATCCAAACTGTGCTTTTGAGACACGTGCACCAATTCGTGCTTTAAAATGGCTTCTTTTTCCTCTTCCTTAATCCATTCACCTAAAAACACATAATGAAAGAATGAAAATGCGGCATTACTTTTTAAAAGATTGATGATGACGAGATTGCCTTTCCATCGTTTCGGGTTATTTCGAATAAGAACACT
>JBBSLN010000613.1:0-1770 GCA_038255205.1 Flavobacteriales bacterium | reverse complement strand
TGAAAATCAGGTTCTTTTTTATCATGTTCATTTAGTATCAATTATAAGGATAAAACCCTACGATTTCGTTGCTCCCGATATTTATTGCGTTTAGTTTTTTATAACTTTTAGTCATAGGAGTTATTGAATATTGATTTATTAAATTGTTAAATAATGAGTTATTGATTCTTTATTGTGTACTATAACCCGAGATAAAGCGCATCGTGCAACATTAGGTAATGGACTTCAATTTTTTTTTTGAGAATGAGGATCTATTAACATCCAACTAAAAAATTATAATACTATGTAGGTATCGGCAAAACTCTTTTACCAGCTATTATTATCTATTATAACATCAATTCCTTCACTTTCGATGCAATGATGACATATTGTTCTTCCTGTAGAAAATGTTTGGATTCCACTTTAGTGACAGGTATCCCCGGCCTGGCGTTTTCAAAGTCCTTTCCGGTTTCATCATAAGGCAGCAAAGGGTCATCATTGCCCCAAATTAACTGTACAGGATATTCAGGATTTTGAAATGCGTCGTAGCATGTTTGTGTAAATTCGGTTGATTGCTCAAAATTTCTCATAATCTTTAAAAATGCTTTACCGCCATCTTCCCTTTTTAAAAGATGTATGTAAACTGCCATTTCTTCGTGGGAAATCACATCCATATTTACGACTCCTGTAGCTTTCATGAATAAAGGAAAAGTAAGCGGTGTTAGTAATGCAAGTTCTGCTTCTCCCAACAATGGTATTTCGAAAGCGCGCATTGGCAAAGGCTTTTTAAAATGTTCCAAATCTAACATGGAATTTAAAACAGTTATGGATTTTATTCGTCTGCTGTTTTTCATTGCCATATACAACCCAACGGGTGTGCCTATATCATGTGTAAGCAGGTGCACTTCACTAATATTCAATGCATCCAAAAAACTGTTGCAAAACCTTCCCAAGTTGCTAAAGGTGTAATCGAAATTCTCTGGTCTTCCAGTTAATCCCAGCCCTGGCAAATCAATAGCAATAGTCCTTAGGCCTAGCTTTTCCAATTCCCGAGCTACTTTGCGATAGAGAAAAGAAGATGTCGGCACACCATGAATACAAAACACTACAGGGCCAGTACCTGAATCCCAAGCGAATGTTTTTATTCCATCTATAATGGTGTAATTGCCATTTTTTTCGTGCTGAAGTATAATGTCTTCTGATTGTTCCTTATTTGACATAATTTATATCTATTAAATTGAATAAAAGGACATAAGATAATGCCCATGAAAAGCGTTTAATCTCTCACCCATGCTTGCACTATTTTTTTTAAATCAACAGGCGAATCATAAAAATTTTTGTTTAGGTAACTTTAAAGAACTAACTCCATTCTTTGCAAAATGATGCTTATTCCTATTTTTTGGAGCTATCGATTTTGTCAGTTTTTATTTTATACTGACGATTTTGGTATTCTTGGGACATCGCTTCAAATTTCTCGGGATGCACCGTGCGAAACTTATGTTCTTCCTGTGGAATTATCTCCACCATTTTATCAATCATCCCTTGTGGGTCAAATTGACTTTTTGCCATTCCTTTTGCAGCTTTTTCAATGTCTTTTTTAGATGTGAAATGCAAGTCCTCATCAAACCATTGTTTGTAGGTATCGTACACCCTATCATTAAAACCTGTGTCAAAGGGTCCCGGATTGATAGTTGCTACCGTTACCCCTAAAGGTTGTAGCTCATCTCTCAAACATTGGACGATTGCTTCCAGTGCATGTTTGGATGCATTATAAGGACCTAAAAACGCCCC
>JBBSLN010000612.1:0-1773 GCA_038255205.1 Flavobacteriales bacterium | reverse complement strand
TCCTTCCGCTATAGCAGATTTACCGACACCTGGTTCTCCAATCAGTAAAGGGTTATTCTTTTTACGACGACTCAATATTTGAGACACGCGCTGTATTTCCTTTTCACGGCCTACGACCGGGTCTAACTTGCCATCCTCCGCCATTACTGTTAAATCGCGACCAAAGTTATCCAAAACAGGTGTTTTTGACTTCTTGGTCGATTTTGATGCAGACTGACTGAATGGATTTTGTTTGTCATCATCATCATTGCTGTCATCATCCGAAAATGATTCCGCTTTCGGAGATTCTAAAAAATCATCATCATTTGTTATCATAGATTTGAATTGTTCTTTTACATTATCGTAATCCACCTTTAGCTTATTGAGCAACTTCGTGGTTGGATCATTTTCATTTCTCAAAATGCACAATAATAGATGTGCTGTATTAATGGACGTACTCTGAAACAATTTTGCTTCCAAAAATGTCGTTTTTAAAGCACGCTCTGCTTGTCTGGTAAGATGTAGGTTCTTTTTTTCGTTTGAGGTAGCCACAATAGTCGGGTTTGCTGGGCTTAAGATTTCGACCTTTCTCCTTAAATGGTTCAAGTCGATTTCCAAAGCGCTCAAAATATCTATTGCTTTGCCATTGCCGTCTCGCAATAAGCCAAGCATTAAATGTTCTGTGCCGATAAAGTCGTGACCCAAACGCAACGCTTCTTCTTTGCTATACGCTATAACATCTTTGACTCTTGGGGAAAAATTATCATCCATAGTAAATTCTTTCTGTATAAAAATAATAAAAACAAGTGTATAAAGGCAAAAACTATACCTTAAATCTTTTTATTGTCGCTAATAGACATAAAATCTTTCGTAAAACAAAACATTTAACATCATACTTATTAAATATGTTGCGCTGAATATTGTTAATAAAAAATTCCAAAAAAGAGTGCTTAAGAGTCGCTCGAACACTACGAAAAAACGTATCTTAGCACGGTTTGAAAACCTACTAAAAGTTAATTAAATTTATTTATGGCAGAAGGAGAAAAAGTAATCCCAATTAATATTGAAGATGAAATGAAATCGGCTTACATTGATTATTCAATGTCGGTCATTGTGTCACGTGCTTTACCAGATGTGAGAGATGGTTTAAAACCAGTCCACACACGTGTTTTGTTTGGAATGCATGAATTAGGTGTGCGGTCGAACACAGCCCATAAAAAGTCGGCAAGAATTGTTGGTGAGGTTTTAGGAAAGTACCACCCGCATGGTGATACTTCGGTATATGACGCGATGGTGCGTATGGCTCAAGAGTGGAGTTTACGATATATGTTAGTCGATGGTCAAGGAAATTTTGGCTCCATTGATGGGGATAGCCCTGCAGCAATGCGTTATACAGAAGCTCGGATGCGCAAGATTTCGGAAGACATGTTGGCAGATATCGATAAAGAAACTGTCGATCACCAACTCAATTTTGACGATACTCTATTAGAACCTAAAGTACTACCTACGCGTATTCCTGGATTATTGGTGAATGGTGCTTCTGGTATTGCCGTAGGGATGGCAACCAATATGCCTCCTCATAATTTAAGCGAAGTCGTTGATGGAATCATAGCATACATTGCGAATAATGATATCGAAATTGATGAGTTGATAACCCACGTCAAAGCGCCAGATTTTCCAACGGGTGGAACCATCTACGGTTATGATGGTGTTATCGAAGCTTTTAAAACCGGTCGCGGACGAATCGTCATGAGAGCTAAAGCAAATATTGAAGAGGTTCAAGGCAAGGAAACG
>JBBSLN010000611.1:0-1786 GCA_038255205.1 Flavobacteriales bacterium | reverse complement strand
GAAACAGCTTAAGGTGGTTATAGCGACGGGGCTCACCTCTTACCATTCCGAACAGAGAAGTTAAGCCCGTTTGCGCCGATGGTACTGCACCTCGTGGGAGAGTAGGTCGTCGCCTTTTTAGAGATCCCTTCATGGAAACATGGAGGGATCTTTTTTGTTCGTGCATATCGCGAAAATAGGGTTCATGAATGCTGGTGAAAATAAAATTACTTATTGAATAAACTTTTCATTATAATATTTATTCCTCGGAAAAGGAAAAAAATGGCAAGTGCACAAACAATGATTGAAATAATCAAAACCAAAAGATAGGTTGGCTTATCTTGATTGCTAAAAGCGATATATAATAGAGTAGGGCCTAAAAACATCAAGACAAGACAGATGCCCATATTTTGAAGACCTTTGACCAATAAATCTCTATCGGTTTTGTGCTCTTTCATCAGTATAGTTTTGAATAGCATGGCGAACGTTTTTATATTGCTTTAACAAAATTTGTGCTTCTTCTTGAGATATATCTAGTTCATTCATAACCATTTTGACACCTCTATCTACTAATTTGTTATTGCTCAATTGCATATCGACCATCTTGTTACCTTTCACTTTCCCTAGCTGAATCATAGTTGCGGTTGAAATCATGTTCAACACCAATTTTTGTGCTGTTCCAGCTTTCATACGGGAGCTCCCAGTCACGAATTCTGCGCCTACGATGACTTCTATTGGGTATTCCGCAGTTTTGGATAATGGACTATTTAGATTGCAAGTGATGCATCCTGTAATTATATTGTTTTGGTTGCATTGCTTTAATGCTCCAATCACATATGGAGTTGTTCCAGATGCTGCAATGCCAATGACGACATCTTTTTGATTTATATTCTGTTTTTTCAAATCTTCCCAACCTTGAGTCGTAGAGTCTTCGGCAAATTCAACTGCTTTTCTGATGGCTGTGTCGCCACCTGCGATTAAGCCGATGACCAAATCTTGTGACACTCCAAATGTCGGTGGACATTCGGAAGCATCCACGATTCCCAAACGACCACTGGTGCCAGCTCCTATATAGAATAACCGTCCACCTGATTTTAAATTGACTACGATTTGTTCCACCAATTTTTCAATTTGAGGAATGGATTTTTGTACTGCCAGCGGAACAGTTTGGTCTTCCGAATTTATATTTGTTAGCAATTCGTGGACACTCATCTTTTCGAGATGGTTGTAGATTGAATCTTGCTCTGTAGTTTTAATGAATGTCATGAATCAAAAATACGAATTTTTGTTTTGCGTTAGTGATGGAAGCGGCATCCTTTTTATGCAAGCCATTTGATTTGAATTTTAACGAATTATGAGGCATAAAAAGATACAGCGGACAGCACGACCCATTTTGAGCCGAGAGGTGAAATATGGGGAACGCCCAAATTATTGAACTGTGTAAATAAATTCTGCAACTTCTGATATCCTGAAATACCCCAATGGGAAATTATCAGGATTGGTTTGATTGATGCAATTACCTCTAACTGTTGCTGGTTGTGTCTCAAATGGACCTCCACCTTCTTCGCTATTTTGCTGAAGGAGTATGAACATGAAATTGTAGAATCTGCGTGATACGCCATGATTTCTGATAACAACGACATCATTTGTGTCTAAATCTTCTTCTGTATAGAATCCAAAAATGAGATTTCCGTTGGTAAATTCGTCTTTATACACTTCTAGAGTCGGAATTTCAGGGATATCGCTTATGAATTCAAAGAAATAATAATTTTCTTCGTCCGCTGGGTCGTTGTAAAATGCCTTGAGT
>JBBSLN010000610.1:0-1794 GCA_038255205.1 Flavobacteriales bacterium | reverse complement strand
TGCAGACCAATAATGACCGTGTTGTACTGCTGAAGCGTTGTAATCATTTCATCAAGCTTGTCAGCCTTAATTTCATGGACTTTAGTGTATTTTTTCAATTCATCTAAAAATGCTGAACCATTATCATCACCAAACTTTACGTATGCAATCTTGCGTGTTTCTAAATGTCGTAGAGGCAATATCTCTTTAACGCTGCGGGTCACAGTTATGGCATTCTCCATTAGTTCTTCGTACAGTAAATCGTCCTTCAATCGATTCAAATCCTTCACTAAATTTGTTGTGCCTATGGGAGTATAATTATTTAAACCAACTTTGTACTTTGCCATCAAAATCTTCTTGACAGAATGTGCTAATCGTTCTTCTGTAATTACTTTACTATTATAAGCTTCTACTAATTTTGCAATGCCTTTTGCTGGGTCTTCTGACATCAGCAAAACGTCATTTCCAGCGAGAAATGCCGCTAAATCTACCTGTGACGACTCGCTGTAATTTGAAACACCTTTCATTCCAAGGGCATCCGTAAATATCAATCCCTTAAACTGAAGACGCTCCTTTAAAATTCCTTGAATAATGAGAGAAGATAAAGATGAAGGAAAACCTACCCTTGGCTCAAGACTCGGGACATTCAAATGCGCCACCATGACACTTGACAAGCCTTCTTTAATTAATCGTCTGTAAGGATATAATTCTATGGAGTCAATTCTCTTTTCATTAAAATTGATGGTTGGCAAGGTTTTATGTGAATCAGAATCTGTATCTCCATGACCTGGAAAATGTTTGGCACTTGCCAAGACACCGGCTTCCTGCATGCCTTTCATAAATGCGGAAGCCTTATTTGTAACATTATTTCTATCCTCACCAAAAGAACGATTGCCAATAATTGGATTTTTAGGATTCGTATTGATATCCACATCGGGCGCAAAATTGAAATGCACACCTAAACGTTTGCAATGTTCACCAATATACTTGCCGGTTTGCTCTACCAGTTTATCATCTTTAATGGCACCCAAGGTCATGTTCCAAGGAAATGCATAGGTTGAGTCCAAACGCATGCTCAAGCCCCATTCGGCATCCATTCCTATCAGTAATGGTATTTCTGAAGCTGCCTGAAGTGCGTTGTTTAGTTTTGCCTGACTTACAGGATCACCATTCGAATAGATGATACCTCCTATTTTTTGGTTCAAAATAAGATTGACAATTTTCGATTTGTCCAGTTTTTTTTCCTGTGAATACACCTGAACCATAAACAATTGTCCAATCTTTTCTTCCAGGGTCATTTTATTGTAAAGTTTGTCCACCCATTCTTGTTGTTTCACAACGTCTTTTGCCAATAACGGATTGGGCGTTTCTTGCGCAAATGAAGCAATTGAAATAAAACTAAAAAAAATGAGGGAAATTATAAATCGCATATATAGATGGGGTTTCGGAATACTATTGTTTACAACTAAAAACTATGCCAAAATAGTATATTTGGAAGGAAGAGAATAGAACTTTAAGATAGTTTTATTAAGAAGGTTATCAAGAAACAAGTTGAAATTGAAGTTGAACTTGAAGTTCTGCTTGAAGTTGAATTTAATAACATTAATTACAACGCCGCATTTCAATTTACAAACCGACTATGCCAGCTTTCACTCGCAGGCACTTCCCAGTTTTCGTTATATTCGGCAATATTGATTACCAAATTATTGAATACGATGGTGTTTTTTGAAACCGCTTTTTCCTTTGCCATTTTTTTGAAATCCAGCAAAGTCTTATAGGCTACGAATTCCCCTTGCTTGTAAGAAACATTCATTT
>JBBSLN010000609.1:0-1794 GCA_038255205.1 Flavobacteriales bacterium | reverse complement strand
AAGTTTTGAATCACCAACTGCTTCTCATCAAAAATCTGCTGTTGTTTAACTTGAAGTTGTTTGTAGTCATCGGCATATTTAGAATTGACAATCACAGTGTCAGACGCCGGATTGAAATTGATAGGCGATGTATTGAATTGGTAGAATACAAAGACCATCACACCAACCAATAGAATAAAGAATTGCATTGGGACTTTCAACAATCCGTTAAAAATCAAACCCATTTGCATTTCTTTCATCGATTTGCCTGATAGATAGCGTTGTACTTGGCTTTGGTCAGTTCCAAAATAGGCGAGTGCCAAGAATGTTCCGCCAATTAATCCAGACCATACTGTATATCTATTATCAAAATCAAAACTAAAATCCAGTACATCCATTTTGCCACTCGCACCAGCAATATCTAAAGCTTTCGTAAATGTGATGTCTGCAGGCAAATAACTGATGATTAAAAAGAAAGCGATAAACATACCAGCAAAAATGACTCCCATTTGATGTTTTTGAGTCACACTAACCGCCTTTGTACCACCAGAAACCGTATAGATAATGACTAAAACACCTATGATAATATTAAGATAGGTCAAATTCCATCCCAAAACAGCTGATAGAATAATTGCTGGTGCATAAATGGTGATTCCTGCTGCCAATCCTCTTTGTATTAAAAATAGAATAGCCGTAAGACTTCGTGTCTTTAAATCGAATCGATTTTCTAAAAATTCGTAGGCTGTGTAAACTTTCAGTCGATGGTACAATGGGATGAAGACCATGCATATAATAACCATCGCAATCGGTACTCCAAAATAGAATTGTACGAAACCCATCCCATCATGAAACGCTTGTCCGGGAGTTGAAAGGAATGTTATAGCACTGGCTTGGGTCGCCATCACAGATAAACCGATGGTCCACCATTTGGAGTCGCTTCCGCCTTTTACATAATCTTGAACATTTTTGCTACCTCTTGTTTTTAAAGTACCATAAATGACAATGGTTAAAAGCGTCCCGATAAGTACAATCCAATCTAAAGTTTGCATGTGTTAGAAGGATTTCATGATGATGTAGAACAATAGAACGTAAAGCGCATTAGCAATCAATACTATCGAGTAGAGTTTTAGCCAAGGTTGTTTTTGATGTGTGTTTTCCATTGTTTATGTTTTTACTGAACAGCCAAAAAACCTCACAGGTTTTTAAAACCTGTGAGGTTCGTGAACGGGCTTTAAGCGTTGATTTTTTTACCTACACTGAAAAAATTTTTCACTTTAAATTTATATTATCAATTTGATTCCCAATTATCTGCGACTGTGACTGCGACTGAAAACTAATTTTTTTAGTCATTCAATTTCTTATCTGCCTTAATGTTCTCTTTCCCAATCGATAGCATATTCGCAAACAATCGATACGCACCAGAAACACCTTCAGGGAATTCCCTAAAGAAACTCAAGCCTGTGTAGATGTAATTGCCCTTACCATATTTTGCTACTAGCAACGAACCGTCTTTCGGTGTTTCGTCTTTATCATTCATTGAGAGCAGTGGTGTAAACTCCTTCGACCATTTATCCGGAAAATAAAGTCCGCGTTCTTGGGTCCAGCCTTCAAAATCCTTTTGGGTGATTTTATTGGGATAATTCATTAATTCGTGTTCTGGTGAAATGATGCGTACTTCGGCATTTTCATCAGTCACTCGGTCACGCGATAATTCCAAATGATATGGCGACAATTCATCCATCACAAGTCCACGACTGGTGTTGTATTGCACCACAAGATTCCCACCTTCATTAACATAATCCATTAACTGTTTTT
>JBBSLN010000608.1:0-1799 GCA_038255205.1 Flavobacteriales bacterium | reverse complement strand
GGGCTTTCCTTTCCGTTTTTCATACTTGCAGATAATCGGGTCGTCTTGGAGCCAAATATCGGAAGTATCTTCTGTATTTTCAGAAATTTCAGGAGTATGTTCGGGGAACAACTTTTTTAATTGGTCTTCTAGATCCATTTTATCTCAGTTTGCAGTCGGCAGTCGACAGTCGGCAGTCTGCATCCAAATAGGCTGCCAACTGATGACGGAAGACCGTGGACTTATTTCTTGATTAGCCCCAATTCCACCAAACGCTCATGCAAGAATTCACCAGCAGTAATGTCTTCAAACTGTTTAGGATTGTCCTTGTCAATACAGCTTTCCAACACATCAAGTTTCATTTCGCTGATAGGATGCATAAAAAATGGAATGGAATAGCGAGAAGTTCCCCAAAGTTCTCTTGGCGGATTGATTACTTTGTGAATCGTGGATTTTAATTTGTTATTCGTATGCCTTGACAACATGTCTCCCACATTGATCATTAATTCATCGGGTTCTGCAATCGCATCAACCCATTCGCCTTTATTATTTTTAACTTGCAAGCCACGCCCTTGAGCGCCCATTAACAAGGTGATTAAGTTAATGTCTCCATGTGCCGCTGCACGAACTGCGTCTTTTGGTTCTTCCTTGATTGGCGGATAATGGATAGGCCTTAAAATAGAATTTCCATTATGGATATATTTGTCAAAATACGTTTCTTCCAGATCTAGATGCAATGCAAGCGCTCTTAAAACATGTTTGGCAGTTTTTTCGAGCATTCTGTAAGCTTTTTTACCCGCTTCATTAAAATGGGGTAATTCAGTTACCTGAACGTTAGCAGGATATTCTTTGGCGCGTTCCACATCGTCTTCCACATATTGACCAAAATGCCAAAATTCCTTTAAATCGCCCTCTTTCTTTCCCTTGGCACTTTCTTTTCCAAACGAAATATAGCCACGTTGTCCTCCAATGCCAGGTATTTCGTATTTCTCTTTTACCTCTAGAGGTAAAGTGAAAAAGTTTTTTATCTCACTATATAAAGTATCAACCAATTTTTCATCTAAAAAATGTCCCTTTAAAGCGACGAAGCCTATTTCCTCATAGGCTTTTCCTATTTCATCGATAAACTTTTGCTTTCTCACAGGTTCGCCAGATAGAAAATCCTGGAGATTTACGCTAGGTATTACACTCATAATATCTGTTTTTAATTTTATTACTACCAACAAAAATAGGGAAAATACTAATAAAACGCGCATCTTATTGGTGCTTAAAAAAATGCGCCTTAACCCACGACAAAAGCAATTTTTAGTTACTTTTGAGTTTTAAATGAAATACGACCCGCCATGCAAACATCTATAAAGAATCATATAACCTTCGAGAAAAGAAACCTAGACGATAGGATTCTATTGCAGCTTTATAAGAACATGTTGAAGCCTCGATTGATAGAGGAGAAGATGTTGATTTTGTTGCGCCAAGGTAAGGTTTCCAAATGGTTTTCCGGAATCGGTCAAGAAGCAATTTCAGTAGGGGTGACGATGGCGTTGCAAAATAATGAATACATTATGCCGATGCATCGAAATTTGGGCGTGTTTACTACCAGAAACATTCCTTTGTCACGATTATTTAGTCAATGGCAAGGTAAAGCCAATGGTTTTACAAAAGGTAGAGACCGTTCGTTTCACTTTGGAACACAAGAATTTCATATTGTCGGTATGATTTCACATTTGGGACCACAATTGGGCGTTGCGGATGGCATTGCACTTGCGAGCAATTTAAAAGGAAAAAATCAAGTCACTGCAGTGTTTACAGGCGAAGGAGGC
>JBBSLN010000607.1:0-1801 GCA_038255205.1 Flavobacteriales bacterium | reverse complement strand
TCCCCACTTGTTTTAATCCTGGAAATGCCAAATTATTTCCACCAAATGCATACGGAACAGGCATACCATAACGTGCCAAAGTGGAAATGAGCACCAAAGTGTCTAAATAGGTTTTATGCGTCATGATAAATGCCACAGAATTCTGTCGCATTAACTTCATAAGCTTCTTAATACCTTTTGGGTCTACATCAATGTTATCGCTATAAGCTCTAGAAATAATATAATCGAAGCCCTTTATGGAAAACAACTTGGCCATCGGATGACGCTGCGCATGCAACTCCTTTATATAACTGGCGCCTTGTTTCTGAACCACCTCAAAATCTGTGTCTTGCGCAATGGCAATCTCCTTTAAAGCTTCCTGAAAATTAGGATGGTCAATTATGTTATCCATATTGTGTTGATTTAACGCTCTGTCAATAAGGTCTTATTTTTGAAGGTTTTTTTCTTTCCATTCCAATAGTAAGGATATAAAACGCGTTCGATATTGGTGGTCACATCCTGAATTTCCAAACCTTGCAAATTGGCACTCAAAGCATTTGCCGTGAGTAATAAGACGCTGGCATTGGCACCTAATCCTGAATGGCTACCGTAAACCTCAATGTTTTTAATATTTTTTCTGTATGATTCCGCTTCCATGCAATGTTTCCAAGGCACTAGACCGTCGGTTTTTGTATAGATGCAAGTTACAGGAACATTTGGAATCGGCTCCAATTCCGCTAAAAATCTGGCATTCCGTTCTTTTAATGATTTTCCCCTGAAAAATTCCAACAAGCCATAAACAGGTGTTTTCATATCCATTACGCCCCAAATTGGAGAGGCGATGGTCAGGATTTGTTCTACTTGATTTGGATGCCTGTTCGCCATGATTTTTGCAAAGATGCCTCCACCACTCCAGCCAACAATACTGACTTTTTCATTGTGTTTTTGATAAATATCATCCAACTTTTCTTCCAATCTTGGGATGTAATGTGATTTGACCATATTGAAACCCATGTCCCATCTATACGTATGAAATCCGAGTGATTTTAGATACTTTCGTACAAAAGAAGTCGAATAATCGTCGCCCAAATATGGCGGAATCAATAAGACTGGCTTCCCTTTTCCTTCAATACGTTTCGGGATAAAAGGATAAATGCAATAAATGGAAGCCCATTCCAATAAGGAACGACTCTCCATAATCATATTGAATACAGGTGGTTCGGGAATTTTATTATTGATTTCAGCGATTTCAATCTTGAATTGCTCCAAATATTCAATCGCATCTTCTGAATCATTCTTTTTCGATTCGTAAACCATCGATTCTAAAATCATGACCATAGTGATGTAATCTCTACTTGCACCCAATTCGGCGCACAATCGAATGCATTCGTCAAAAAGGGTTTTTAAATTGTCATTCTCATCGACTTTGATGGTGTCAATAAAGGATATCAATTCCATCGCAAAAGGATGCGATTCGAATTTTTGTTGCAGCAATTTCTTTGCTTTAGCATCAGTCAATCCGTTGTGGACCGAAAGGTTCAGTGTAAATCGGCTGAATACTTTATATAAATTTATTTTTTCTTCCATTAACTTTTTTCTTACTATCAGTGTGCTTTAAGCCATGCGAGTAAATCTCGTTTGACTTCTTCACTATTCGTTTCATTAAGCATTTCGTGACGTCCATCATATAGATTGAATGTCAAATCGTTGATGCCAGTTTTTTCATATTGTTTGACTACACGCTTGACACCTTCCCCCATTTCGCCCACTGGGTCTTTATCTCCAGAAAAGATATACAATGGCAAATCTTGAGGGGTGGCAT
>JBBSLN010000606.1:0-1823 GCA_038255205.1 Flavobacteriales bacterium | reverse complement strand
AGATTTAAGAACAAAACTAAAAGTATTGAATATGGAAAAAGTTTGGATTTTTTTAATAGTGCTATTGATTTTCCTAACTTTCATTTTTCTTTTTTGGAAACTGACTCGTAGTTATGCCACAAAAGATTATAGTTCAAAAATGTGGAAACATTGGCCGACGAGATTATCATATTGGCAAGCTGCAATATTTTATAGTATCGGATTCACACTTATAACAGTGTTTATTTTAAAATGGGCAAATATTTTGACTTTTTAGAAGCGACCCGAACTGAATAAAGGCCAAATAGTTGACGTTTGCACATGGTTTTAGATACATCCAATTTAAAAAACTTTATATAACGTTGTTACTATACGACCCTTACCATCATTCAAACCAACAGATACTAGTTGTTTTTCTTCTTTTACCTTAAAATTAAATGGTGGCGCTAACAACTTGAGACCGCTACCTTTTTTTAATCGAGTTCCCTGTCCTGAAATAATATCTTCATTAGGTTTAAAAGTACCTTCTGGTAAATGCTCGGTTAGAATAACATACTTAAAAAGTTTCAATTTGCTCACTATTATTTGTACTTCAGCATTTGAAATATGTTGCAATACGTGTCTTAAGATAGCACAATCGCCGGAAGGCAGATCATCAACTGCAAGATCTAAACAATGGAATTCTAAATTTTCGTGTTTAAATTTTTCTTTATTCCGTTCTATCAGATCTGAAACGATATCAATCGCAAAATACTTTTCAGTATATTTTACTAATCTATTTCCTACATTAAAGTCTCCACAACCTAGATCACATACAACGAGTGGCCTTTTAAAAGAGCTTAAAAATGAGGTCAATCCCTCTAGATATGGATTTAGTATGTCCGGATGATGTGATCCATCTCCAGAATAAAAATCAGAGTTGTTATCACCCCAAAGTTTCAATTCATATACTTGTTCCATGGCAGCTTTGGTTGACCAAGGCCTCTTTATCCGTTTTAAACCATCTTCTTTCCTCTCCATACACACGCTGTTATTCAACCAATTGAAATTATTATTTGCTATTTTTGGAGTTGGTTTGGTTCTTCGCCATACGCCTCCACAAACTTTTTCGCGCGCTCATTCCCCGAGTTTAATTCAAGTGATTTCTTAAAGTTATTAAACGCCTGTAAACTATCCCCTTTTCTTAAATATGCGTCTCCTAAACTGTCATACACATTATCACTTTCTGGAAATAGGGCCACATTCATTTGGAACATGGTTAAGGCATTTTCATAATCTTTGTCGCGTACTAACATATAACCAATTCGATTCACTTCGCTTTCCTTGATATAAATCTCTGTTGAATCTTGTTTGCGAAGTTCCAAATACCCTTCGAAGGCCTTATGATATTCCTTATCTCTCAAATGCATTCTAGGCGTTTTAAAATCATCAGCAACTTTCAGGTAAGCATACTCGACCTTACTTTCATCGTCCTCCGATACAATTCCTAAATAACGTTCTTTTGTATCTGGATGCTTTACAAAACGTAATTTCTTGTACATATCAGCAACGACGAAGGTATTTTCATCTAGAACTACAGGCTTCATGCGTCCTGCTTTCCATTTGATATATAAATCATTATCTTCATAAAACACTTCAATGACTTCGTCTTGATTAAATAGATAACGTCCAGAAGTTTGTCCAATATGCTCTGGAGTGTACTTTATATTTTTAGAGCAACTTGTAAAAAGAATTAATAGCAATAGTGAAGTGAATACAATTTTCATTTTGATTGGATTGGTTTTGATGATGGAATATAACGAAAAAAAAAGTCTCATTAAAAATGAGACGATTTTTGAAGTATT
>JBBSLN010000605.1:0-1838 GCA_038255205.1 Flavobacteriales bacterium | reverse complement strand
CAAGAATAAAGAGCCAAGACAGATTAGTATAAAATTGAACTTAAACTCGAAACGATAGAAACAAAAAAAACCAGAAACCCTTTTTTTAGAACTGAAAATAAATAAACGGTTGGAAGTCGGTGGAGAAGGCTTGGTAGCATAAAATTCCTGTACCTGCTGCCACTATAATCTTGATTGCTACGGGACTGTCGGCATACCATCCTTCAATACGGTCCTTCATGAGTTGTGGTAACCAATGTGTCACATAACCAATCAACATGACCCAAAAGACCATTTGATAGTGAACCAAAATATCCCAAGCATACTGCCAATCCATATGATAAGCGACCTGGTTGTACCATCGTGAAATATGGTCCATGCTCTCACCACGGAAATAGATTCTTGTAAAGGTAATGAACGCCAAAGTGATAAGGATTTTCCACCATCGCGCGTACCATTGGTTATTCGCTTCCCAAGGGCTGATTTTTCGCCAGTATTTATAGACCACAATTCCGGCGCCATTCAAGCCACCCCAGATGACGAACTTCCACGAGGCACCATGCCAAAGTCCGCCGATAAGCATCGTCAGCATCAGGTTGATGTTCGTATTGATTTGTTTTTTGACATTGGAATTAAGGAGCGACATAATGTAAATACCAAGCACCAATGTTAGAATTCCAAATACCAAATAGAGATTTTGAAATGAGTAAAGTGTTCCAAACAGAATGATGCTTAATATGATATAAGATGCAGCCGTGCCTTGCCGATTCCCGCCTAATGGAATGTACAGATAATCACGCAACCAAGTGGAGAGCGAGATATGCCAACGTTTCCAGAAATCACCTGCATTCGTCGCCTTATAGGGCGAATTAAAATTGATAGGAAGCTTGAAGCCCATCAGCAATGCCAAGCCAATGGCAATGTCTGTATAGCCTGAAAAATCTCCATAGATTTGGAGCGAATAGCCTATCATAGCCATCACGTTTGTAAAGCCAGAGTACATTTCTGGTGCGTCAAAGACGCGATCGAGGAAATGCATCGCAATAAAATCAGCAAACAGCATCTTTTTAATCAGGCCCTTTAAAATCATAAAGGTTCCAGCATCAAAATCAGACTTTGTGAGGATGGTGGGTTGTGAAATTTGTGGTACGAAGCTTTCTGCTCTTACAATCGGCCCTGCTACCAACTGTGGAAAGAAACTGACATAAAATCCGAAGTCTATAATGGATTTCAAAGGCTTTAGTTTCCTTCGGAAGATGTCCACACTATAACTGATGGTTTGAAAGGTGTAGAATGAAATCCCAACAGGCAGAATAATTTTGTCTATAGTGAAATAATTCTGGTCATGAAAACTATTGCCCCAATGTGCCAGCCAATTCACGACTTCGAAATTGGTGTGAAATAGCATATTGAAACTATCCGTAAAGAAATAAGCATATTTAAAATAGGACAACACAGTGAGGTTGATGACCACACTTAAGGTCACTAAAACGTAACGCTTCACCTTGTGTTCGCTTTTGTAAATACTTCTGCCAATAAAGAAATCGACGAGTGTACTAAAGATTAATATCCCGATGAATAAGCCGCTAGTTTTATAATAGAAAAAAAGTGAAATCAGGAATAGATAGGAATTCCGTAAGGCAGTTTTTTTATAAAAGAGGGCAAACAGAAAATACGCCACGGCAAAGAATATCCAAAAGTTTGCCTGTGTAAATATCAATGGCACCTCTTCCGAAAAGGTGAATATGTCGTACAGTCTATTCATTCATGGTGTGATAGTGATTCAACAATTCGTTCTTATCACGACCTGTGCTGTTTGACCAAGCATCAATCAGCGCATCCATAAACAAATCGGCTTT
>JBBSLN010000604.1:0-1839 GCA_038255205.1 Flavobacteriales bacterium | reverse complement strand
TAGGTAGCTAGGGAGCCAAAAGCTACTCCGAATACTCAAATTACTGTATTGATCCTTTCTCTTCTCTAAAGTCTTTTGAAGCAAGTGCTCATAGACAAACTGTTTACGGATACTTCTACGTTTAATTTCTTCAATTTTGTTGGGATCTCGGAAGTATTTAATGTCTAAGTATTTGATGTCGATTATTTCACAAAAACATTCATTTTGATGAAAAAGTTTTTGAATAAAATTATTAAATTTTTCCTTCATTTTTTCAACTGTTATATTTATGGTTCCATCCCTCAAAAGTGAGAATTGAAAAATAATAAATTTTGGGTCATTAAAGAGAGTGTCAGAAAATACACCCAAGCCTTGAAGAATTTCTTTATAAAATCTATCCCAGTCGGTAATGTGGTTTTTTAGGGCTAAATAAAAGACATGATTAAAGTAATCCATCTTATGGACAGATTCGGAATCAAGCGGAAAATCGATTTCCCAAAATGAGTAAAAATTTTGGGGTAACCGAGCATTAATAATCACATCTACTGAGTTTTTATCACTCTTATATAATTCACGTAACTTGTTGATAGTATGATTATCAGGTGTTTGACCAATATAACCAACTTTCACACTGGAATTAATATCAAGACCATCAATGGTCGTTTTATAGCCATAATCATCCCAATTATTAGCAGACACTTTATAATTCTTTTCACCTTTGATTTTATGGGTAATCAAAGTTAGTATAATCGCATCGGGAATCAGTTTAGAACCATTTATCTCGAAAGCATTTGATAAGTCAATGAGCTTATTCGATGATTTTGCTCTTTCCACTGTGCGAGAACTTACATAACGATCATCCAAATACAGTAGCAATGAGGGAGCGACCATTTGTACTAAATGGGTTAAACACATCGACTCCCAGACACTATGAAAATTTTTAATGCCCCAAATTTCACCATTTTCTGCTTCTTGCCAATTGCCATAAAGAAATAACCTGATTATTTCGTAATACTCCCAGTAGTCAGCATCTTTGATTGGTGTATTATAGTCAATTGTTTCTAAGGCATCCTTGAGTATATCTAAAACTTGCTCATAACTCTGTTCATCAAACAGACTGTCTTGAACTCTAAGATGATGCTGATGAAAGCGTTCAGCTAATGCTGTAATTTCAGGATTTACCACCTCTCCAAGTTGCTGCTTAATCTCGCAAAAGAGATAGCAATACATCGTCACAATATCAGTAGATTCAAACTGCATTACTCGTCGTGGAAGTAGCATTTCATCGACGTAAGCTGCATGATTAGGTAAATACACAGCTTGGTGTAAGTACCGATGAATTTGGCTAACATCAAACTTGTTACTTTTCCCTAATCGATAAGCAAGGGCTAAAATTTTGGGTTCGTCATAAGCATTCAAAAAGTGAGTAATAATATCCAGTTTTGAGTAAAATATATTTTCTGATTCATCTTCATCATCTTCAATTTCAGAACCCCAATGACTGTTAATTACACCATCACGATCCTGTGTAGCCAAATCAGAATTATCCTCTGTATAACCTTTCTCAATACAAATTTCTTTGAAAGTGCGGAGAATTTTATATAGTAGGAAAAACAAATCTCGTTTACCTACAAATGTGTCAAGCTCAGATAGTCGATCATCAAACCCTTTAGGTAGATAAAAGTACAGTTCGTCATCTTGCTTTTGAATGCCAACAAACGAGTAATTATCGGGGACTCTTAATTTTAACGAATTGAAATTAATCATAATTGGCAAATTCTATAAAATATAGCAACCGCCTTGGCGGTTAAGATGCAAAGCGCAATACATCTTCGATCGCATCTATGAGGAAATAAAACC
>JBBSLN010000603.1:0-1842 GCA_038255205.1 Flavobacteriales bacterium | reverse complement strand
TCGATGTCTTGTTGTTCCTTCTCTTTTGAACGTTCGTCAGATTTCTCTTTATTTGTCATGGTGTCTTATGATAAAAAATAGGCTTTATCTAAAGCACAAGATAAAGCCTATTTCGATATCGTTTGATATTTATTTAAATCATTTGTTCCAATTCCTGTCGGTTTACTGATTTTCCATAAATCTTTTGGTCTGGGTCCATGATTTGCGTTTTAGTCAAATCGCCTACATATACAGCTTCAAACCCGATGTCTTCAATTAATTGTCGAGTGACCTGTTTACTTTCTTCATCTTGTGCGGCATAAGGAATGGCTAATTTATCTGAATCACGCCATGCTCGATTCTTAAGATGTTCGGCCTGAATTGTGTTAAATGCTTTTGCTGTTTTTGCGGTACTGAATTTCATCGCGGTATATTCCGAAGCATTTCGGTTGCTGTCTCTCACCTCTTGAGCCATCTCTCCATCGCGTTCGGGATACGGATTTGTGGCATCTATAATAATTTTGTTGCCGTATTCACCAGCGTATAATTCCGAAAGTTTATCAATTGCTTTAAAGGGAACCGCCAATAGATACACATCTGCGTTCGCTTCAAAGGCTTTTTCAATACTTACCGCTTTGGCATTTCCATCTGACTCTCTAACCAAATCATTCAATTCATCCGGATGACGTGAGCTGAACAAGACTTCGTGTCCCGCTTTTGCCCAGTGTTTTCCTAGATTTCCTCCTATATTTCCGCTTCCAATGACTCCTATTTTCATACTCTTTTATTTTATTTTGGTTCAACTAATTCTAACTTTTTAAATATCATTATATTTTCTCGCTCTGTTTAATCGAAATCGAGTAAGGTTTAACGCATTTGAAGGTTTTAGCACATAATTCAAATGTGGAAATTAGAGAGATTCCCTTTAAATTTCCTTATTTTGCACTCATCTTTTTCAATTCATTAAATCAATTAACTTCGTGAAAGTCTGTATTGCTGAAAAGCCAAGTGTCGCGCGTGAAATCGCCTCCGTTTTAGGGGCGAATACAAAACACGACGGCTATTATGAAGGTAATGGGTATGCCGTGACCTATACATTTGGTCATTTTTGTACCCTGATGGAACCCAATGATTATAAGCCCTATTGGAAAAGTTGGGATTTGAATAATCTTCCAATGCTGCCAGAAAAATTCATGACGAAAGTTGTGGAAAATGAAGGCGTTAAAAAGCAGTTCAATATTGTTAAAGGTTTGTTTGACAAAGCGGAGTTGGTCATCAATTGCGGTGATGCTGGTCAGGAAGGAGAATTGATACAGCGATGGGTGCTGAATCAGGCAAATTATAAGGGCGAAGTAAAACGCTTATGGATTTCGTCCTTAACAACTGAAGCCATTAGAGAAGGCTTTGACAACTTGAAACCTTCCACAAAGTATGACAATCTCTATTATGCAGGGTTTTCTAGGGCTATAGGCGATTGGTTATTGGGAATCAATGCAACGCGTTTATACACCGTAAAACATGGTGGCTATAAACAAGTGTTGTCGGTTGGTCGTGTACAAACGCCGACTTTGGCGATGTTAGTGAATCGATTTAAGGAGATTGAAAGCTTTGTGCCACAACCCTATTGGGAATTACAGACTTTGTATCGTGACACCTTGTTTAGCTACGAAGAAGGGCGTTTTTTAAAGATGGAAGATGGAGAAACCCTAGCGAACAAAGTAAAGGATAAAGAATTCGAGGTTGTCTCGGTGACTAAAAAGAAAGGCAAGGATTATGCGCCAAAACTTTTTGATTTAACTGGGCTGCAGGTATACTGTAATACGAAATTTGGTTTTTCTGCGGAAGACACTTTGAATATCGTCC
>JBBSLN010000602.1:0-1844 GCA_038255205.1 Flavobacteriales bacterium | reverse complement strand
TGCGCTCTATAGTTTTGTGGACGAAAATGATTATATCAATTTCAAAATTGAGAAGGCTGACGGCAGAAAGAAATCGATAACCACCTTTTCGAATGCGCAAAGTGCGAAAAGTTTTGTTCACAAAGCAGTTGATACGTACCAATTATGCCAAAAGCTTTCAGGCGTGTACAATACAAAAAAAAGTTGCTTCAAATATGATATCAACGAATGCTTAGGCGCCTGTATCCTGGAAGAAAGCCCCGAAACTTATAATAAGCGAGCATTAAAATTAATTCATGACAATTCATACGAATCACAAGACCTCGCGATTATCGACCGAGGGCGTGACATAGACGAACGAAGTGTGCTGCTTATAAAAGACGGCGTGTTCAAAGGCTTGGGCTATATCAATTTAAATTATCAGGTAAATAATTTACAAGTCTTGGAAACCCTCATCACACCCATGGAAAATAATAGGGACACACAACATATCATTCAGAGTTATTTAAGAAGAAACAAAAAAATCAAAATTATTCGGCTTACACCAAAAGCGAAAAGAATCTAAAGTTTTTAGTACTTTTGAATAGTATGGAGAAATTAGAATCAAAAGAGAAAAAGTGGAAAGCCAAACTTCATGAAATCATTTATGAAGCTGACACGCCTGAAGGTAAACTTTTTGATGTCATACTTCTTATTGCGATTCTTGCGAGTATTGCGCTGGTAATGCTCGAGAGTATCAGAGGTTTTGATACTAAATATCATGATTTTCTCAATATTTCCGAATGGATCATTACTCTTCTTTTCACTGCCGAGTATATTGCCCGAATTATTTCAGTCAAAAAACCATGGAAGTATATTTTCAGTTTTTATGGCGTGGTGGATTTTTTATCCACGATACCTAAATATTTATCATTAATTTTTGTTGGAACTCATGCTTTAGTAGCATTAAGAGCCTTAAGTTTGTTGCGTATTTTCAGAATATTAAAATTGGCACGTTATCTTGGAGCTTCCAATATGCTTTTAAGCGCCTTAAAAGCAAGCCGTGCCAAAATCATGGTCTTTCTTTTTGCGGTACTTATCCTTTGTATTATTTTTGGAACGATTATGTATCTCGTGGAAGGTGAAGCGAGCGGTTTTAGTAGTATACCTGTTAGTGTCTATTGGTGTATCGTAACTCTTACTACTGTTGGTTTTGGGGATATAGCTCCTGTAACGCCATTTGGGCAATTTATTGCTGCGATTATTATGATAGTTGGTTATGGTATTATTGCTGTTCCCACCGGAATTGTTTCAGCTGAATATTCGGCACAAGGTAAACCGACAAATAAGGATTCTGAAAAACCCAGTCAACATAAAGTACATCTCAACTCGCAATCATGTCCTAATTGTTCAGCTGGAAGACATAAGGACAATGCCAAGTATTGTTACAAATGTGGGCATGCTTTATAAGATTATTCAAAGTAAAAACGCTATCAAGTTTCAACTTTGAGGCATACATTCAAGGTGAAATCTATAACTTGAAACCTGGAACTTTAAACTTTAGAACTTGAACCAAAAATACCTCATAAGCATCGTTGGTCCCACTGCAATCGGTAAAACTGCTTTGAGCATTCAACTCGCCCATCATTTTAATACCGACATCATTTCTGCCGACTCTCGACAGTTTTATAGAGAAATGTCGATTGGAACCGCTGCTCCTACTCGAGACGAATTAGCTTCAGCAACACATCGTTTTATCCATCATAAATCAATTGAAGAGGATTATAACGTAGGAGCATTTGAAAAAGACGCCAATGAAGTGTTGGACAGTTTATTTCTAACCAAAGATGTCGTCGTTATGGTGGGAGGTTCTGGTCTGTATATCG
>JBBSLN010000601.1:0-1847 GCA_038255205.1 Flavobacteriales bacterium | reverse complement strand
GTTGCGCATCAGTTTTGTGGATGCTGTTGACGACGACGACGAAAATGTGGAATCCATTGTCTATAATATGTTTACCATTGAACAAGTGATGACTAAAAATATAGTGAGTGTTACAGCAGATACCACAATAAAAGAAGTGGCTGAAATACTCGCAGTAAAGGAATTTCATGCTTTGCCAATTGTGGACGATAAAAAACTTATAGGCATTGTGACCACGACAGACCTCATCAAATATCTTTTGGCGCAATTTTAAGATGTAGTTATGAAGGCATAGCAATATAACATTTTAATTAAGACTAATTTATCCTAATTAAATCATTTTACGTATCTTTGTACTAATAAAAAACTGATTATGTTTTCCAAAGCTTGTGAATATGGTATAAAAGCATCGATATTTATTGCGATAAATTCGCAGGAAGGACGACGCGTCAGCCCGAGAGAAATTGCTGAAGAAATAAATTCGCCAAAAGCATTTACAGCCAAAATCCTGCAAGCTTTAGTAAGACAGAACGTGATAAAGTCTGTTCAAGGTGCGTATGGTGGATTTGAAATTGACAAGAAAGACATCCAAAATATCAAGCTTTCGCAAATCGTTAATGCGATTGATGGTGACAACATATATAATGGTTGTGGTTTAGGTTTACATTCTTGTGATGAAAATCATCCGTGTCCAGTTCATGACAAATTCATAAAAGTACGAGCAGAACTTAAGCAGATGTTAGAGACCACTAATTTGGAGCAATTGGCGCTTGATATCAAATCCGGCGTTTCATTTTTAAAGGTTTAAAAAAATTTGAATATAAATAGGATAATTTTATCCGAAATAAATAATTATTATGGAAACATTATATAAAGATTCACAAAAACAGATTGGTCAGTTTGTGGCTGACGATTTTAGAACAGCAGCAGTATTCGCCAGTTATGGCATCGATTTTTGCTGTAAAGGCGATAGAACCGTTGAAGAAGTTTGCCAAAAAAATAATATAGATTCTGACGAATTATTGGACAAACTTATAGCAGTTTCAATTTCTAACAACCAACAATCAATCGATTACAAATCGTGGCCTTTGGATTTATTGGCAGATTACATCGAAAAGAAACATCACAGATATGTGGAAGAAAAAATTCCTGTGTTACGACAGTTTTTAGATAAACTTTGCAAAGTACATGGACAAAAACATCCCGAACTATTGGAGATTACAGCGTTGTTCATCGGCTCATCCAAAGAATTGGCAGCACATATGAAAAAAGAAGAACTTATCCTCTTCCCTTTCATCAAACGCATGGTCAAAGCCAAAATCGATGGTTCAACGATAGAATCTCCTCAATTTGGAACAGTTGCAAACCCAATTGCCATGATGAAAGATGAACATGAAAATGAAGGCGAGCGTTTCAGAACGATTTCAGAACTTTCAAATAATTACACGCCACCTGCTGATGCATGCAATACCTATAAAGTAACCTTCGCAATGCTCGATGAATTTGAAAAAGATTTGCACCTACATATCCATTTAGAAAATAATATATTGTTTCCAGAAGCCATAGAGCTGGAGCAACTGCTCGACTAATAGTTGGTTTTGTTTATTGAAGTGACACTTCTCATTCGTGACTTAACCTATCGTTCAACTTGAATTTTTTGAGAGGGAAAACTAAAGTTGGCCAAGTCAGATAGGATGGGAAGTGTTCTTTTTTAATAGTAACTTTGTTTGACAGAAACCAATGAATCATGCAGAATAAGCTTGTTATCGTTTGCCTGCTCAATTTTTTGGTAGCAGCCTTAATGGGTTTGGCATTACGTTACTCCTTTGTTCAACCATTATCCATCAATTTTAGATTTTTAACCCATG
>JBBSLN010000600.1:0-1848 GCA_038255205.1 Flavobacteriales bacterium | reverse complement strand
TCTAATGAAAAATTATATTGGCATCTAAATTGAAAGTTATACGTATATTGTAAAAAAGAATACGTATGAATAAGAAATTGACTTTAAGTTTAGATGAATCTGTAATTCAAAAAGCGAAGGTTTATGCAGAAAATACAGGAAATAGCCTTTCTGGATTGGTAGAAGATTATTTCGAAAGGTTGGTTCAGCCAACGCAGAAGGAAACTCCAAAGAGTCGTTTGGACGCTATTTCGGGGAAAATTAATCTGCCTAAAAGTTTTGATGATGATCAGGAGTTAAGAAAAGCCTTGGAGGAAAAACACCTGAAATGAACATCTTTTTAGACACGAATATTGTCGGTGATTTTCTAACCAACAGGCCTCCATTTACCGATGAAGCTCGAGAAGTTTTTGAACTTGCCGAATCTGGCAAAGCAAATCTTTTTGCTTCGACTCACTCAATTGTTACCACTCATTATATATTAAAAAAATATGAGGAAGATTCGATATTGAGAGCGCGACTTTCCCTGCTCTCTGAGATAGTTGAATTGCTAGATGTAAGCCAAAGTGTCGTAAAAAACGCTCTTAAATCGACGCATAAAGATTTTGAAGATGCCGTTCAAATGGGTACTGCCGAGTCATTCCAATCAATTGACTTTATTATTACGAGAAATTTGAAGGATTTTAAATCCTCGCGAATACCTGCTATTTCTATTCGAGAATTGATTTCTAAATTAGAAAAATTGAGCTAATCTTACCTTTTTACAATGAGCAGATCAAAAACATCAATGTCAATGCGCGGTTTCAATGGCGCTTTGCTCCGGCTTCTGATTTGTTTTTGGTCTATACTGACAATTACCTGCCTGAGCCATTTAATGTGAAGAATAGGTCGCTGGTCTTGAAGTTTACCTATTGGTGGAATGTGTAGGGAAGGTGTGGGATGTCCGATGTTGGGTGTCCGATGTTGCGTTGTATTGGTTTTCCAATATGTGATATTTGGATTATTTTTTTAACCGCAATGGACGCAAAGGTTGCACAAAGGTCACAGAAGAATATTTTCTGAAGAGTCAAAGGCCAGTATCTGGTTTTTGATTATCCATATTTTTATTTCCATAAGCTGGACTTTTTATAATTCTTTTGGAGGTTGACTTTTACTTACTTAGCAAGGAATTGGGAAGTCTAGATAGATTGATTTCTACTGTTAAGTGGACTTTTTATTTTTAATAATTAAGTTAAATAGCTTCTCCGTCGAGATTACTTTGTTCCAGTTTTTCTGTTTCAATCCCTTAATAAGCTTTTTATCTCCTGACCAAAGTTTGGCTTTAGCATGCTCTGTAAGTGCAACGAACTCTGTATCGTCTATATCAATGTCCTACGTAAGACTTTCGGCTTTTTTATACATTTCAAGTGGGACCAACCTGATATTTATAAACCGAATTCGTTTAGTTATAAGTTGGATGATTTTTTCAAGTTCATCATCTGAAAAACCGGTAAGCGACTTTATCTTGTCTTTATGATTATCGATTTCTTCAAAAAGTTGATCTGTTGCATAAAAATTACATCGAGAATTTGGATGAAGAATGATTCTACCTATTCTGCTGTCGCTATTCAAAATTGCACTAAATGCGATATTTGAATCAACAACAATCCTTATAAATCGAGTTTAGTTTTGGTTTTCTCCCAGCGCCCTCGTTTAATGTCGCTCACTAAATCATCCACATTTAGTTGGGTAGCTTTCGATCTACTGGCTATCTCCTTGTATTCGATCAAGTCAGCCAAATCTTGCAAATCATCAATATTAACAGCGGCGGGAATTGTGATAATCACTTCATTTTTTGTTCGTTCGATTTTCATGGCTTTGATTTTTATT
>JBBSLN010000599.1:0-1851 GCA_038255205.1 Flavobacteriales bacterium | reverse complement strand
GAAGTGTTGACGCTTTTCACTCATGGTGTTTCCAATCAACGTTGGCCCACCTTCTTTGATTACTCTTACGGGATTGCCGCAGGTGTGGGCGTCGATGCAAATGAATGTTGTTTTCATGATACTATTTATCTCTAAACCTACAAGTTTTGGAAACCTTGCAGGTTCGCGTTGGAAAGACCTTTCAGGTTTTTAAAACCTGAAAGGTCTGACTGGTCACTTTTCTTTTGAATCCTGTATATACTGATTAACTCGCGCTTCCATAATCGCCAACGTTACCGTTCCTTGCTCTAAAATAATTTCATGGAACGCTCGAATATCGAATTTTGAACCCAATTCTTTTTCAGCTTTTTTTCGTAATTCCCTGATTTTTAATTCGCCTATTTTATACGATAAGGCTTGTCCTGGCCACGAAATATAACGGTCTGTTTCTGTGTTGATTTCGTGCAAGGACAACGCTGTGTTTGAGGACATGTAATCTACGACTTGTTCACGTGTCCAACCTTTGGCGTGGATTCCTGTGTCAACTACCAATCGGCAGGCACGCCACATTTCGTAGGTCAATTTTCCAAATTGTTCGTAAGGTGTTGTGTACATTCCCATTTCGTCTGCTAAAAATTCAGAGTATAGTCCCCAGCCTTCGCCATAGGCTGACAGATACAGGTTTTTTCTGAACTGCGGAATACTATCTCCTAATTCACTATTCAAACTAATTTGCAAATGATGTCCCGGAACTGCTTCATGGACTGTTAGCGAAGGCAATGTATACAAAGTTCTACTCGGCAAATCGTAGGTATTGACCCAATAATAACCTGGGTCGGTACTTTCTTTTGATGTACCAATGTATCGTCCGCCTGTATATTTAGGTGCAATCGCATCTGGTACTGGAGCGACTCCATAAGGTTTTCTTGGTAAGGTTTTGAAGAATCTTGGTAATTGTGCATCTGCTCGTTTTGCCATATCTCGAGCAATCATCAACAATTGCTCTCGAGTTTCTGCATAAAACTGTTTGTCTGTTCTTAAGAAATGAAAGAAATCTGAAAAGCTGCCTTTAAAGTTCAATTCTTTAATAATTTGCTGCATTTCAGCTTTGATGCGAGCGACTTCTTTTAGGCCAATTTGATGAATATTGTCGGCTGTGTATTGCGTGCTTGTTGTATAAAAATTGATTCTATTTTGATAGAATTGCCTTCCATTTGGTGTTTCAGAGACCCCTAAAGCAGTACGTGTTTTTGGAAGATATTCAGATTCAAAAAAGGTTTTGATGCGTTTAAATTCTGGCGTGACTTTCGTCTCAATTGCATATTTTGCTGCTGTTAAAACTGAATCTTTTTGTGTTTTACTTAAATCTGATGGTAGATTCTTAAATGGCGAATAGTAGAAACTGTCTTCATAATTCTCAACAATATGGTCATTGTAAGTGGACTCATATCCTTTAAAAATAATTAAAGGTTGTGACACGCCTTTTTTTAATCCTTCACGCAAATTCTCAAGATTTTGATTTACAAATTCTGGAATGGCATTAAGTTTATTCAAATACTCCCTTACTTGAAAATTGTTTGTTAACGGTCTAACTTGATAGGTCAAATCGCTATGAAATCCTGAATCTGAAAGTAATGGATTAAGATATTGTTTTAAGTTATAGAAGTCTATTTGGTCTTGTAAAACAAATGCCAAAAGTTGGGCGGAAATATGGTCTGTTTCTGATAAATTGGTAGTATTAATTTTAGAAAGGTTCTCCAAGGTTTTTTGGGCAAATTCGGCTTCGGATTTATAATATTCTTTGGTATACAATCCTAACGGATATATTTTTCGGTCGTAGCCGTCGTGTTGCTCATGACGTTTAATCAAACT
>JBBSLN010000598.1:0-1853 GCA_038255205.1 Flavobacteriales bacterium | reverse complement strand
TCCATTGTTGTGGTACCAATCATCCGAATAGGCTTCCTTGACCGGTTTGGTCTCTCGTTCAGCATTCTCGAATGCCTGCATTTCTTCTGGCGAATACTCTTTCGACTTTAAAACCGTCCAAAGTACAGCTATAAAAAAAGCCGCTCCACCAATATAGAATGAATACTTTACAGAATCGGGAATAACACCTTCTGCTGCCGTATTTGCAACACCAATTTGAGTAAGCATCCAAGGCAATTTGGAAGCCACATAAGCTCCAATACCAATGAAAAAACTCTGCATCGCAAAACCTTTTGTGCGTTGATGCTCTGGAAGATTATCTCCTACGAAAGCTCGAAAAGGCTCCATCGACACGTTGATGGAAGCGTCCATAATCCAAAGCATTCCTGCTGCAAACCAAAGTACTGGGGAATTAGGCATAATAAATAATGCCAACGATGCTAAAATAGCACCTACAAGAAAATAAGGACGACGACGACCCAAACGCGAATGCCATGTTCGGTCACTAAAGTAACCTATTATCGGCTGTACAATCAAACCTGTAAGCGGAGCAGCGACCCAAAGAATTGGGATATCGTCAATCTCTGCACCTAATGTTTGAAAAATACGGCTGACATTAGCATTTTGAAGGGCAAATCCCATTTGAATTCCCAAGAAACCGAAACTCATGTTCCAGATTTCCCAAAATCCGAGCGTACGCTTTTTCATTATAGTATGATTAAATTAATACTATTGATAAGCGATAAAACTTATCAAAACCTATTTGTGAGAAGTGAAAATATAAGTTTTGATTTATTTGAATAAGGCGTAAATATACTAAAGTTTTTAAATAAATCTCAAAATTATATTATTTAGTGGATTCGCGCTCGATGAGATTTGTTTCTATTACAACCGTCTCATATCGCTCCTCTTCTTCCTCGTTTTCCAACTTGTTTATAAGTAAATCTGCCGCTTTTTCACCCATCTCCTGACCATGTTGACCTACCGTTGTCAAACTTGGCGTCGCATGTTTTGAAAGCACGCCATCAGTGAAGCCAATAACCTGGATGTCTTCGGGTATTTTCAATCCCTTCTTCCGAGCTACCTTCATGGCTATAATTGCATATAATTCGTTGACGGCAAAGATACCATCAATTTTTTTGTTTTTTTTGAACAGCTCCTCTATTTCAGCTTCTAGTGAATCCAGATGGTCTTCTGAAAGCAATTCATCATCTACTTTTAAAATCAGATTTGAATCTGGAGACATTTTATAATCCTCCAAAGCCTGAAGGTATCCTTGGGTTCTTAAGCGTCCAACACTAACGTAATCCTTTGTTGTGATAATGGCGACGTGTTTGCAACCGTTTTCAAGAAGTTTAAGTACGGCATTTTTAGAACCTTTCATATCATCAATAATGACTTTATCGCAATCAATTTCATTGACAACCCTGTCAAACATCACTATAGGCATCCCTTGACTGATGGTTTCATTAAAATGATGATAATCCTGCTGTTGTAAGGTTTCTTTGGAAATAGAAAGAATAAAACCATCGATACTTCCATTGGCAAGCATTTGCATATTGATCACCTCTTTATCAAAGGATTCATTTGATAATCCAACAATTACATTATAACCACGCTTGTTTGCGACTAATTCTATTCCTCTTATCACCTTTGCAAAAAAATGATGTACAATTTCAGGAATGATGACCCCTATCGTCTTCGTTTTTCTATTTTTGAGGCTTAAGGCGATATTGTTCGGTCTGTAATTATATAATTTGGCAAAAGCTTGAACTTTTTCACGTGTATCTTCACTAATTTCGATGCTATTTCGGAGCGCTTTGGAAACAGTAGATATGGAGACATCGAGTTCT
>JBBSLN010000597.1:0-1858 GCA_038255205.1 Flavobacteriales bacterium | reverse complement strand
CTCAATATCCTCTGCATCACAACCTACCATAAAGGTCAGGATTTTATAAAAGGCTGCAAGGCTGAAGGCAATAATGTCTATTTATTGACCAAGAAAAAACTCGAAAATGAAATTTGGCCTTGGGAATCGATTGACGATGTGTTTTATATTGAGGAATGGAATCATAATGACGTCGTAAAAGGAATCGCTTATAAATTCAGGGAGATTAAAATTGACCGTTTTGTGGCATTGGACGATTTTGATGTGGAAAAAGTAGCCATGTTACGCGAACACTTCAGAATGCCTGGGATGGGACGTACTACGGCGCATTATTTTAGGGATAAGTTGGCAATGCGAATGAAAGCAAAGGAAGAAGGAGTTAACGTTCCTGAATTCACGTCTTTATTTTATAATGAAGATATCAATGCCTATGCGGAAAGCGTAAGTCCTCCTTGGTTATTGAAACCTCGTATGGAAGCCTCTGCGACTGGGATTAAAAAAATATATAGCAAGGATGAATTATGGCAAATTGTGCATGAATTGGGCGACGAGCGAGATAATTATTTGGTAGAAAAATTTGCACCTGGCGATGTGTATCACGTTGATGGATTGAATTTGGATGGCAAAGTTATTTTTGCAAGAGTTAGCAAATATTTGGACACACCATTGGATGTCGCTCATGGAGGCGGCATATTTCGTTCGGCAACCTGCGAATTAGGCTCTAAAGTTGAAAAAGGTTTAGCTAAAATGAATGCCGATGTAATGAAAGCCTTCGGAATGCAATTTGGTGCTTCACATACCGAATTTATCCAATCCAAAGCCACTGGCGAATTGTTCTTTTTGGAAACATCGTCAAGAGTAGGAGGAGCCAACCTCGCCGAAATGGTCGAGCTTGCTTCTGGAGTGAATCTTTGGGGAGAATGGGCAAAAATTGAATCTAAAACCTTAAGAAAGGAGACGTATAAATTACCTAAAGTCAAAACTGATTATGCTGGCATTGTTGTTTCCTTAAGTAGATATGAGCATCCAGACACGTCAAGTTTTACAGATACCGAAATTGTGTGGCGAATGGACAAGAAATGGCATATTGGTCTGATTGTCGTTTCTGATAGTAGTGAACGTGTGATGGAATTATTGGATGCTTACACCAAGCGTATTTCGGAAGAATTTCATGCTTGTTTGCCTGCGCCAGATAAATCTCTGTGATATCTAATCGTAATTTGAGTTAACGTTTTATCCAATTCTCCATTTGTATTTTGGATATTTTTTCGAACTCTTTGACATTTTCGGTAACCATTATCAAATCGTTTGCAATGGCTGATGTGCCAATCAATAAGTCAAAATCACTTATCATTTCACCAGATTTTCTCAAGCGTACTTTTTCTTTGGCATAAATTGGAATAGCATTATAAATCGGTAAAATTTTGATGTGTTCAGAAAAACTTTCGATTAATTTGTGATTTTTGTTTGGGTTTGGGCTGTTTTCAGCACCAAAAGTTAGCTCTGCTAAAGTGATTTCTGAAATGGCACAGTTTTCAATATAAACATCTGTGAACTTATCAATCAAATTAAATTTTCCACGAAAAAATGTATGCAGATATTCGTGTCCAGCAAATATTTCATTCGAAACTTTCAGGATTTGATTTTTTGACTCGTGAAGTTATAATTTCGGAAACAATTAAGTCAGAATCACGAGGGTCTTCCCAAGCTCCAAAAATTGAACTTAATTCAAATTTATTTTCAGGTTTTTTATCAATGGATTCAGATAATTTAGCAATAAGAGTTTTCTTGGACCTGATGTCCAGATTTTTTAAGTATCCGAAATATTTTTCCAAAATTTTATTTGAGATTGTTAAGCTCCCCATTGTATTGTTTTATT
>JBBSLN010000596.1:0-1861 GCA_038255205.1 Flavobacteriales bacterium | reverse complement strand
TTCCTCTTTGGGGCAGCTTATCGATTTACATATTACGACGATAACACACCTGCGACAGCAGGAGACTCAGGTGATGTGAATCAACCTTCTGTGATTCACCTTCCGGGAATTTTTGTGCAGGATGAATTGAAAATCTCTCCTAGTCAAAGTCTGTTGCTTGGAGGTCGATTAGATTACAATTCAGTTCATGGATCTGTTTTTTCCCCACGTGTCAATTATAAAAAGTCTTGGAACGATAACTCGACTATTCTTCGACTTTCCGCTGGAAATGGATTTCGGGTTGCTAATGTATTTACAGAAGATCATGCAGCTTTAACCGGAGCACGTGAAGTAGTATTTACGGAGGAACTCCGACCAGAAACCAGTTGGAACACAAATGTGAATTTGGTGAAGAAAATCTTTACTGATGGAGGGACTTTTATCGGCATTGATGGTTCAGTCTTTTATACCTATTTCACCAATCGAATCGTCCCAGATTACGAAACCAATCCGAATCAAATCATTTATGGAAATCTAGACGGTTCTGCTATCTCGCACGGTATTTCTTTGAATTTGGATTTTGCCTGGGCCAACGGTTTGACCATGACTGGAGGAGCTACGCTGATGGATGTGAGTTTGGAAGAAGATGGCATTCGTACCAGACAACTTTTAACTGAGCGTTTTTCCGGCGTATGGTCAGTTGGCTATAAGTTCTTTAAGACGGGGTTGAAAGTGGATTACACCGGCAATGTCTATAGTCCCATGAGACTTCCTTTACTTGGACCATTAGATGATCGGGATCCGTATTCTTCTTGGTTTAGCATCCAAAATATCCAATTGACCAAGACTTTTGGGAACAAATGGGAAATCTACGGTGGCGTGAAAAACCTCTTGAATTTTACCCCTCCCTCAAATTCGATAGCTCGAGCTTTTGACCCATTTGACCGTGGAGTAGAGTTTGGAGCTGATGGTTCGGTGATTCCTACATCTGGAAATCCCACCGCATTAACCTTTGATCCGACTTATGTCTTTGCGCCAAATCAGGGGATTCGGGGATTTTTGGGGGTGAGGTTTACGATTCAGTAGGGCGATGTCAGAGGACTTGATATTGATTAGGTTAACGTCCTATATAAAACAGTGCTATGGTGAGCTTGATTTTCCGCAGGACAATCAGGCATTGTAAGCGAGCACGAACTTTTAATTCGACATTGGCTCAAGAATTATTTTTCATATGCTGTTGTGCGGAGAACTATCTTTCTACAGTTATCGAATTAAATATTTGAATAACCAGTTTTTGTTGGGAATCCGTTAAATTTGAACTCCAGATTTTTAAGGGTGGTGGAGTATCATTGGCAGCATTTTCTATAAAGGAAATATGAATTGAAGTATTATTTAATTGAGGACTTTTTGCTATCACTAACTGTTTTCTTACTCCTTCAAAAATCTCGTTTATAATTGTATAGTTCTCTTCCGAAACATTCTGTTCTGGCGAAGTGAACATACCATAATCGAAAGACATAGAAACTCCTGATCCTTCTATTTTCCCGACCATAGAATCATAACCTTGTTGTTCTATTAATTTAAAATTACCTGGCGCTTGTAATTGATACTCACCTATGTTAAAATCTTTCAAATTATCATAAGAGAAATCATCAGTACAACCAATTAACAAGAATGTCAAAAATAATCCATAAAGAATTGTTTGTTTTTTCATAATCTTTGATTTAAATACAATTTTTATCTTTTTGCTTTATACACAACGTTTTGGCGCTTGGCGAAGGTGGCGATTTTTACCACAAATGTTGATGCGGAGAACCAAACTTTGATTAACCACAAATGTGTCTGCGGAGCACTGAACCGCCACTTTTGCCAAACGCCTGTT
>JBBSLN010000595.1:0-1876 GCA_038255205.1 Flavobacteriales bacterium | reverse complement strand
TTTTACAAACATTCAGACATATATTCAAAGTGGTAACGTGGTTTTTCAAGACAAAAAAACTAAACTACAAGATTTAGAGAAGAAAATAGCCAAGAGAATATTTGAGCAATTTGGTTTTGAAGTTCCATTATTAGTCAAAGAACTTGAAGACCTAAAACAAGTTGTAAAAAACAATCCATTTTTAAGCGACAATTCAAAAGGCATTTCACATTTACACGTAACTTTTTTATCTGCTCAACCTGACAAAGAAAACTTTAAAAAAATCAAAGAAGGTCAGTATCAAGCAGACGAATTTGAACTATTTGACAAGTCCGTTTATCTGTACTGTCCAAATAGTTACAGCAATTCTAAACTTACAAACAGCTTTTTTGAAAATAAATTGAAGGTTGTAGCCACGACAAGAAACTGGAAAACAACAAATGAATTAATTAACATAGCAGAGAAAATATCAACCAATAAACTATAAAATATGGCAACAAATATTTCGACAATTATAATTAAAGCCCCCGTACAAAAAGTATGGGACATAATTACAAAACCTGAATCAGTAAAACAATGGCAATTTGGTAGCGACTTAGTGACCGACTGGAAAATTGGCAGCGACATTAAATTTAGTACAGAGTGGGAAGGCGTAACATATCTTCAGTGGGGAAAAGTATTGGACGTAAAACAAAATGAAATAGTAAAATATAGTTTATTTGCTCCTCGACCTGACCTCGAAGATAAACCAGAAAATTACTTTATAATGAGTTATGTATTGACAACTATAAATGGACAAACTAAACTTGAAATTACGCAAGAGGACAATAGACCAGGTGCTGTTCAAGAAGAACCGCAAGGAGAAGAAAACCCAATTTTAAAATCGTTAAAGGACTTCGCAGAAAACAATTGACAAGAAAACAACGAACCGCTAACAGCGGTTTGGCAAAAGTGGCGGTTCAGTGCTCCTCAGACACATTTGTGGTTAATCAAACATTGGTTCTCCGCATCAACATTGTGGTAAAAATCGCCACCTTCGCCAAGCCGCAAACCGTTAGCGGTCATTCCACACATTCCGAAAAATCAGAATTAATTTCTCCAGCTAACGGGTTTCACATCGTACATTCAATACGACTCTTTGTAAGGCCGTTCTAAGCATTGGTGATTTAAAATCCCGGGCGTCATTCTGGTTGAAATGTAATCCTGGTTTCCAGGAGTTGATAATTTCAGTGGTGCAGTTTTATTACTAGCCCGTTCAGAATAATTTTCTAATTCATACTACATTTCCTTAGAGTCATTTTTAATCTTTAAAATGAAATATTATGACAAAAAAGAAAATGGAACTTGACATCATCAATCCCAATTGTTCAGGGATAGATGTTGGAAGCAAATCTCACTTTGTTGCTGTAGGACAGGCACTGGAAGATGTAAAAGAATTTGGCGTTTACGCTGATGACCTTACGGCTATTTGTTTGCACCTAAAAGAGTATGGTATTACTTCCGTTGCTATGGAAAGCACTGGTAATTACTGGCAAAATCTTTATGTTGAATTAGAAAAACATGGCATGGAAGTTACCCTTTGTAATGGCAAATTCACTAAGCATGCAAAGGGTAAAAAGACAGATGTAAAAGATTGCAGGTGGATACAGAAATTGCATGCCTTAGGTTTACTCACGGGTAGTTTTTTACCCGATGAAACAACCGAACAGCTAAGAACTTATTGCCGCCAAAGAACAAACTGGATTGACCTTGCAGCAGAAGCTTCTCACAAAATGCAGAAGTATTTAAGGCTCTTAAATTTCAGATTAGATGTTGTGGTAAAAGACATTTGTGGGCTTACAGGCCTTGCCATAATCGCCGACATCTGTAAAGGAAACCTTGACCCTGAAAAATTATC
>JBBSLN010000594.1:0-1878 GCA_038255205.1 Flavobacteriales bacterium | reverse complement strand
GAAGATATGATGTCAAGCGACATTAAACTTATGAAAAAGCAGCAATTTTTAAAGGATAATGGCTATACCATCAAAAATTACTATGAATAAATCGATGGACAAGAATTCTAAAATCTATGTCGCTGGTCATCGAGGTCTTGTAGGAAGTGCACTCATGGAGAATCTTCAAAAAAAAGGATACTCCAATATTGTGACTCGCACACATAAAGAACTTGACCTCGCCAATACTGCGGAAGTTGCAAAATTCTTTGAATCTGAAAAACCAGACTATGTGTTTTTGGCGGCCGCAAAAGTGGGTGGCATTGTGGCCAATAATTTCTATCGCGCAGATTTTATCTACGAAAACCTCATGATTCAAAATAATGTCATTCATCAAAGTTATTTGAACAATGTCAAAAAGTTACTCTTTTTAGGAAGTACCTGTATCTATCCAAAGAATGCACCGCAACCCATGAAAGAGGATTATTTATTGACGGATACTTTAGAATACACAAACGAACCGTATGCAATTGCAAAAATAGCCGGCATAAAGGTCTGTGAGAGTTACAACCTGCAATATGGCACGAACTTCATTTCAGTCATGCCAACAAATCTCTATGGGCCAAACGATAATTTTGATTTGGAAAAATCGCATGTATTGCCTGCACTGATTCGAAAAATCCATTTGGCTAAACTTTTGAACGAATCAAGATTCGATGATGTCCTAGAAGATACAAAGTTTAAAACCATAGAGGAAGCCAAAGCCTATCTGGCAACTTTCGGAGTCTCTGAAAACAGCGTAGAAATTTGGGGAACTGGTAACCCAAAACGTGAATTTCTATGGTCGGAAGATATGGCTGATGCTTGCGTCTTCATAATGGAAAATAGAGATTTTAAAGACACCTTTTCAGAGGAAAAAAGCGAAATCCGAAATACGCATATCAATATTGGGACTGGCCAGGAAATTTCCGTTAGCGAATTGGCAAACAAAATAAAAGAACTTATCGGTTTCAAAGGAAAGTTGATTTTTAATTCGGATAAACCCGATGGAACCATGAGAAAACTGACGGATGTTTCAAAACTCAATCAACTGGGCTGGAAGCATTCGGTGGAATTGGACGAAGGATTAAAAAAAATCTATAAGTGGTATTTGAATGATAAATGAACATTTAAAAACGGCAATTAAGGCCTCTTTAGAAGCAGGAGAAGTCATCATGAAAATTTATGATATGGAGTTTGATATAGAATTAAAAGATGACAAATCCCCTTTGACGGAAGCCGACAAACAGGCAAACGACATCATTAATAGGCACCTCAAACCGACAAATGTTCCAATTATAAGCGAAGAGAACAAACAAACGGACTATTCTGTTAGAAAAAATTGGGATACTTGTTGGGTAGTGGACGCTGTGGATGGCACAAAGGAATTTATCAAGCGCAATGGCGAGTTCACCGTAAACATCGCCTTGGTATCTAATCAAAAACCTATTTTAGGGGTTATTTATGTTCCAGCCACTAAAATTCTATACGTCGCAGATGTGAATGAAAAAATCGCATTTAAAGCAGAATTACAATCCCATTATACGACAATTGAAGAGGTTCTTGAAATGGCACAGCCGTTAAAACCTCAATCCATTAGTGACGAATTGGTCAGAGTCGTTGGAAGTCGTTCCCATATGAGCCAAGAAACAGTCAATTATATTGACACTTTAAAAAATGGAGGCAATGAAGTCGAAATCGTATCAAAAGGGAGTTCTATTAAATTTTGCTTAATTGCAGAAGGAAATGCGGACGTCTATCCCCGTTTTGCGCCCACAATGGAATGGGATACCGCTGCTGGTCAGGCGATTTGCAATGCAGTGGGTGTTGACGTTATTTCTAAAGAAACAAATAAACCAT
>JBBSLN010000593.1:0-1898 GCA_038255205.1 Flavobacteriales bacterium | reverse complement strand
CCGAAATACCATTGGCTTCATTTCCCATCACCAAAATGCCATGTTGTGGTAAGATATGATTGTAGATGGTCTCACCTTCCATAAACGCTCCATATTTTGGAGCATCTGTCCTTTCTAAAAAGACCTCCAAATCTAAATAATGAACATGAACTCGTGTGAGCGAACCCATAGTTGCCTGCACGACCTTCGGATTAAAACAATCCACCGTTTCGTTGCTGCATATCAAATGCTCAATTCCGAACCAATCACATAACCTGATAATGGTGCCCAAATTGCCAGGGTCGCGGACATCATCGAGCGCCAAAATCAATCTAGAAGTATCTATGGTTCCTATTTTAGGTATACTAAATAATCCCAGTGCACCATTCGGCGATTTGAGATTGCTGATTTTCTTTAGTTCGGTTTCAGATATTAACGAGAATTTATCCAGGTCTACTTTAAAATCTTCAGATGTTGAAAACATATGATGCAATTCAAATGAGGAATTCAAAAACTCTTCTACGCCTTTTTTCCCTTCAACCACGAACAATTGATGCTGGTTCCTGAATTTTTTCTGGGACAAACTTGTAATTAATTTTATTTGGTTCTTCGTAAGCATCAAAATGTATTTACATTTGCTGTAGTTTCTGTTTAAGATTGGACTATTTTGGACTAATTTTTGTTTAGCGATAACAATCTTAAAACAGTAAATTTGAAATCATTTAGACAATAATTCCATTGGTGTTGAAACACGCTCTCACAAAAATATCATTAATTACGCTAACAATCATCCTTTTTACATCGTGTAATGCGATAAAGCGTGTGAATGATCACGAGCATCTACTGACCAAAAATACTATATATGTCAATGACAAAAAGAACAACACCGAACTGGTCAATAATTTAGTGTACCAGAGACCAAACGGATCCTTATTGGGTTTTCCATTGCGATTACATCTTTACAATATTGCACGACCGAATATAGATTCGATTCTCAATGCCAAATACCGCAATCCTGAATATCCAAGAACAGGACAGAAGAAATTGTTGTCGCTAAAGCAATATGAAGCTTTGGTACAGGCAAAAAAGAAGATTAATACTTGGTGGAAAACAACGGGTGAAGCACCAGTAACCATTAAGGAAGATAAAGCCGAAAAATCAAAAAAATTATTACGCCAATATTATTTTAGTAAAGGATGGTTCAATGCAGAGACTTCATATACCATCAATACAACGGATAACCAAAGAGCATCTGTTGAATATTTTGTCAAAACTGGAACACCTTACGTGCTCGACTCCCTAAATTCTATTATTAGCACGCCTAGCATTGACAGTCTTTACCGCCAAGACTTAAAGAACGGATCCTTGATTAAATCAGGTCAACAGTTTGACGACACATACTATGGGGCAGAACGGTCGCGTTTATCAGAACAGTTACGAAATTTGGGCTACTACCATTTTGGTCAGGACTATATCAATTTTGTAATAGATACTGTAGATACTAATTACAAGGTAAATACCGATTTAGTTATTCAAAACCGTATTATTCGCAACGAAGATTCCGTAGTTAGAAGACCGTTCAGAGTATACAAAATAAAAGAAGTGAACATTTTTACAGATGACCGATATGAAAACAAAGATTCAAAAATTCAGGACACTGTCACTTACAAAAATTACAACCTTTATAGTTATGAGAAATTGGCGTATCGTCCCAAAGCAATAACAGATGCAGTCTTCATCACAAAAGGGGGTTTATTTAAGGATCTTGACAGAACACGGACTTACAAATATTTAAGTGAGCTAAAAATTTTCAAATATCCCAATATTGAATATATCGAAAACGAAAGTGACACCACTTTAACCACAAATATTTACTTGATTCCAAAGAAAAAATTTGGTCTTAATTTCACAACAGAAGT
>JBBSLN010000592.1:0-1903 GCA_038255205.1 Flavobacteriales bacterium | reverse complement strand
TAACTTAAGCCGTGTATAATTAATTGCTTGTATATTAATTACTTAAGAAATTTTTTGCAGACTTTTAATTCAGTTTTTTTTTACTAACTTTAGTGCTTAAAACACGCAACTAATCATACACAACAACGTTGGGCGGCATTTTAAACAAAAAGCAACTACATATGAAAACAACAATCAAATACATCCTGGCACTTACCGTATCACTATTTTATTTATCCTCTTCCGCACAACAACTTAATTTTAGTGTTGAAGAAGCTTACGCTATTCACGATACTATAAACCAAAGCAGATGGGATATTGGAGGAAGATCATCGCAGTATACCTTTAGATATATGTCGGAGTTTTTTCCTGTTGCAATTATCAATAAACCAACCACTTCTTATGTTTTTCCAACCAATCCAAAAAAATCATTTAACGATATCACCATCAAGACCGAAACTGAAACCTTATCTTTTGAAGACTATTTAAAAAAATTACATCTCGCAAGTTTTATTGTGGTCCATAAAGGCACGATAGTTTATGAAAATTATTTTTCAATGCTTCCCGAAGACCAACATACCCTACAATCCATAACCAAGGTTATTACCTCAACCTTGATTACCCATTTGATTAATCAAAAGAAAATAGATCCAACTAAAGCAATAGAGTTCTACCTACCGGAGTTGCAAGGCACAGATTGGCAGGGCATTACCGTAATGGAAATTCTTGATATGCGCTCGGGTATAGACAGTAAGTCTATAGATTTTGAAAGTGGCCCATTCACAAACCCGCAACATAAAAATTATCAATTTGAGTCATCATTAGGTGCTGTACCCAAAGCGGAAAATACTCCAAAGTCTACGTTTGAATTTATCAGAAACATAAAAAAAGATAAAGCGCCTGGACTTGCAGCAGAATACTCCAACCTAAACACCTTTGTTTTAGGCTGGCTTGCTGAAAAGGTAACTGGGAAAAAATATTCAGATTTGGTAACAGAAATTATTTGGAAACCAATGGGTGCATCATCCAATGCCTATGTTTGTCTTTCTGATAGCGGAGCACCTTGGTCTCACGGCGGAATGTCAACAACATTGCGCGACTTGGCTCGTTTTGGAATGCTCTATACCAAAAGTGAAATTATGGCAAGAAATGAAAGCCTAATAAGCTTTGCACAACTCAAAGAGATTTTTGACACGCCTCCCATTGACTTTCCAATACCGTTCAAATGGGGATACCAGTGGGATTTTGCAAGTGATGGTATGTTAATGAAAGGAGGTTTTGGGGGACAATCGCTATATATAGACCCCGAAAAGGAAATAGTAATTGCCTATTTTAACTATGTTGATGAAGACTGGGGAATCATGAATATGATTTCTGATGCAGCTTTGAATGAAATAATAAAGGCTGTATCTGCCGACAAATAAAAACGAACGCCCAACACAGTATATAAGCTATGGCTTGGTCTGTGCCCATTTGGAAAGTCTACGGATTTTCCAAAGCCAGTTTTTATTTGGAGAGATTTGTGCTAAAACACGCCACAGCTCATATACATCAACGTTACAGGCAAGCGTGGGACGACCGCAAACTGACAGAAAAACTGCTGGAATTAAAACGAAAATTTACGTCCTTAACAAAGAAAATTTATAATGACAGAAGACAAAGTTAGAGAAAGTGGAGGAAAAATATTGGGTTTTAAAGACACCGAAACTGCAATTAGTGGTGTAGGACAAATCACTTCATTTAATCAATTAGGATTTATTGGCGTAAAAGACCGACCAGACGGATGGTATTTGCCAAATGAAAGAACTTTTCCAGCTATTATTTTAGAAGCAAAAAGTGAAAAGACAACTTTTAAAAAACCTCATATTGACGAATTATTAAAAAACACTTCAATAGTTGCGACAAAGTACAAAAAACATATTGG
>JBBSLN010000591.1:0-1904 GCA_038255205.1 Flavobacteriales bacterium | reverse complement strand
GTTGCAATTGGTGATGTTGTGTTTCACCTAAATAGTGAAGAATCGCTCCTGAAGCCACAATACCTTCATATAAGTCATCAATTCCAAACCCTTTTAAGGATTTGGTGTTGAAATGTTTCAATAAAATTTCATTCGCATAATCATCCTGAAACACCCAATCTTCCATATAGAAACTGTGGAATTGGTTTCCGAAGGTTTTTACAAATTCAGTTTTCTTTGGTTTAGAAACCAATATTTCGCTTGGGTTGAAATTTTGAAGCAGTTTATCGACATATTCATCGTTGCCTTGCGAGATTAAAAACTCTCCTGTGGACACGTCCATAAAAGATACACCAACATATTTTTGACCAAAATACACAGCAGCCAAAAAGTTATTAGTTTTGGAATGCAAAATATCGTCGTTCAAAGCCACACCAGGAGTGACTAATTCGGTTACTCCACGTCTGACAATGGTTTTGGTCTGCTTTGGGTCTTCGAGTTGGTCACAGATTGCGACACGACAACCAGCTTTGACCAATTTTGGCAAATACGTATTCAGGGAATGATGTGGAAAGCCAGCCAATTCGATTTCAGACTCACTTCCTGCACCCCGTTTGGTCAAAACAATATCCAATATTTTGGAAGCTTTAATAGCATCCTCTCCAAAGGTTTCGTAAAAATCACCCACGCGAAACAATAACAAGGCATCAGGATATTTCGCCTTGATGGTATTGTATTGTTTCATTAAAGGGGTTTCTTTTTTCGCTGCTTTCGCCAATGGAATTGTTTGTTTAAAATTGTATGTTTGTTGCTGACTATTAGGATTGCTAAAGTACTGATAATTTGAGGGTTCTTAAAATGGAATGCGGATAAGTTATTTACAATTCTGACGATATTTCAACAATCTTACCGTCATTGCGAGCGAAGCATGAGCGCGGCAATCTGATGAATTGGAACTAATAATCAAAAGATTGCTTCGTGCCTCGCAATGACGGAAGCATATATAATTTGATATTCAATGCGTAAACTAAAAAACAGCGAACTCGACCGTTTGAGTATCGAACAATTTAAAGACACTAAAAAAACACCTTTGATTATTGTTTTGGACAATATCCGAAGTTTGAATAATATCGGTTCTGTATTTCGCACGAGTGATGCTTTTTTGATTGAAAAAATCTATTTGTGCGGAATTACGGCGAAACCACCTCATAAAGATATTCATAAAACAGCTTTAGGAAGTACAGAGACGGTCGCTTGGGAATATTTTGAAAATACCATCGACTTAATAGAAAAACTGAAATCAGAAATAGTCATTATAGCATCAATAGAGCAAGCTGAAAACGCTGTGATGTTAAACGACTTTACACCGCTACAACAAACAACTTACGCATTAGTGTTTGGCAATGAAGTGAAAGGTGTCTCACAAGAAGTAGTTTCTGCCAGTGATTTGATTTTGGAAATTCCACAATTTGGCACCAAACATTCGTTGAATATTTCTGTGAGTTGTGGTGTGGTGGTTTGGGATGTATTTGCGAAGATGAAAGTAATATGACGAAAAAAACTTTTTATATAATTTTAGGTATAGCATTCTTTATTGCTCAAATTGGTGTTTGGTTTGGTCTTCATAATCAAGTAAGACTTTGGGAAGAAACAGAAGCTGGGTCACATCTAATAAAAATTGATGATGTAGTTCTGCGTGATAAAGTGAATTTCTTTAAAATTATTTTTTGGATTAGTGCATTTCCCTTTGTAACCTTATTACTATTTCGAAAACGAATTATAAGGTGAACTGTCATTTGGATCCAGGAGGAATCTCATAATTTCAGTTTTTTCTCCCGCAGATTTTGCAGATTTACGCAGAACTGTGCGGACGAAATATATGACAAAATTAGGGTGTTGAGAATCCTCTGCGAAAATCTGAGAGT
>JBBSLN010000590.1:0-1907 GCA_038255205.1 Flavobacteriales bacterium | reverse complement strand
TACATTGCATCATCACGTAAAGAAGATTTAGTGTATTTGTCAATGAAACTGTTCAACTCTTGAACTTTAGTGGAGCCTTTACCAATATACCCATAGCTCATAGCCTTTTGAAAAGCAGCATAATCGGTTTCGATTTCATTTATGGAAATGGCCTTATCGTAAGCCGAAATAGCTTCTTGATACTCGCTGGAGACAAAATAACCGTCACCAAGTCTTAAATAAGCATCGTTCAAACGAAGTTTGTCTCCCTTCTTATTGGTAATAAAACTTTTGAATAGTTCAGTGGCCTTCGGATAATTTTTCTGTTTGAAATACGTATAGGCCAAATTATAATCCAAATTGCTGAATTCCGGTGTGCTAGATGCTTCAGCTTGTTGTTGGAATTGCTTGAAACTTATTAAAGCGTCATTGAAATTACCAATATTATAGTCTGTTTCTGCTTTCCAAAAGGTTGCTCTCGCGGTAAACTTGGCATCTTTTGACTCTTTCAAGGATTTTTCGAACATCTTTTTTGCTTCCGAATAATTTCCTTCGTTGTAGATTTCAATACCTCTGTAAAAGGTTACTTTTTGAAAGGCGACCTTGTTCTCAAAACTTGTTTTACCCTCTAAAAGTTTTAGAGCTTCTTTATAATTTTTTGAAGTGATATAGGAATCAATCAATAGGGATTCTACTTCTTCTTTGTAAGCTGTTTTTGGGTATTTATCCAAGTAGCTCGTCAGAACTTGTGGAACCGATTGGTAAGGATTGCCTATTTCGTAACTGATTTTTGCATAATTGAGCCATGCATCCTCTTGGATTTTCAAATCATAATCCATTTGTGACGCATTTCGAAATGCATTAAGGGCTTCCTGTTTTTTACCAAGATTTATATAGCTTTCACCTAAATGGTAATATGCATTTTGAGCGACGCTGTTATTGCCACTGACTATTTTGTTGAATTCAGAAATGGCTTTTTCAAAATCGTTCTGCTTGTAATAGGCATAGCCCAATTGATAATAATCGGTGTTACTCCATTTGCCTCCTTTGCCTTTATATTCTTTTAAATATGGGATAGCCTCGTCGTACTTTTTGAGGTTGAAATAGCTTTCCCCAATGATTTTGTTTAGTTCAGATTTTTCGGCTGGAGAACTTTTTGGCATTTGCTCTTTTGCCATTGTAATTGCCTTTTCGAAATTGCCCAGTTTGAAGTTTAAATCGGCCTGGTAATAGGAGAGTTTTTCCTTGTACTTTTCGTCACCACTTACCTGTTCAAAATATTCATTGGCTTTGTTATAATCGTCACCTTCATAAGCCATAAATCCAATATAGTATTTGGCTTGCGAGCCGTATTCTTTAGAATTAACAACTCGATTTAGGTATTTCTGGGCTCCCACTTCATCTTTAGTAGAGTATAAGCTGTAGCCGTAATTAAAGGAAAACCGATCACGTTCTGTTCTTGAAATGCTTCCTTCATCTACTTTTTCATACCACTTTCTGGCGTAGGCATATTTTCCGTTATCGAAATAATAATCAGCAACGTCCATAAAGGCGGTGTTCTTTTTAGTAGAAGTTGGGTATTTCTCTACAAAGTCTTCTATCAAACTATCCGCATTAAGCTGGTTGAGTCGCACGGCACAATTAGCATAATAATAGGTACAGTCAGATTCTAACTGCTCATCTTCTGTGCTATCAATAATTTTATCAAATAGCGATTGAGCCGCTTGATATTGTTTGTTGTTGTATAGTGTGAGTGCTTTTTGGTAATCGACCAAATCGTTCGTGTATGTAGCCGATTGTTGAGCGAAGCTGAAAAAATTTAGCAGTATAAAACTGACTAAAATGATGATTTTTTTGTTAGCCATTAATCCCGTTTTTTGTTTGAAGGTTCAAAGATATATGAATCTTGATCTATATAACGATGGATT
>JBBSLN010000589.1:0-1911 GCA_038255205.1 Flavobacteriales bacterium | reverse complement strand
TATATTTCCAACAAAATAGAATTTGAAATCTCCTGCATCAGCAAAACGCTCCTTATATTTTTTATATGCCAAATCATAATCAGCCTTGTCCATATCTTCTGCGGTAGGGAAACCCATATATCTCGGACTGTCGCCATACATGAATTTACCCATTTCCACAGAAAAGAAGGTTTGTGGATTGGACATCATATTACCGATAAATGCTTTTTGCTTTTCGATAAAGGACTGGTAGGCGTTATCATCCTTGTTCAATGCTGTAAAGTATAAGTGAGTCAATTGAAACAATTCTTCCAAATCTTTAGGAGACGCGTTTCCTGAAATACCTTCGCTATACGTTCCGATACTAGGTCTAACGTTCACAATTTTACCGGATAAGACTTTGTTGAGTTCAATTTGGTCAATGCCATTCACGCCACCTTCAGCAAGTCCTCCATTTGCACGAGCAGTTGCTTTGAAATCTTCTAAAGAATAGAGTGAATTACCACCAAAACTAAAGGCGTCGAACAGTATTTCGTCATTTTTAAAATCTGTAATCTTATAAGTTACAGTCGCTCCGTTGCTTAAAGTCAAGGTTGTAGTGCCAAGTTTGTCGTCTTTTTTATAGTCAACAATACTTCCTTTGGGAGGCAAATCAGTGATTAACGATGACGCTACTTCTTTATCGTCATAAGGTTGTAAATCTGCACTTTTTACGGTTTCCAATAAGTTTCTTACTTCTGCTTCTGTGACTTTGGCTAGACCTTCTTTTTCTGGCCCAGTCAAGACAACGACACGGTTTTCTTCTTTGATATAATCTTTTATCAAACCATTGACTTCCTCTAATGTAATAGTTGGCAAGTTCTCTTTCTGGAAGTTATATTCCCATTCAATACCTGGCATCGGTGACTGTTCTAAATAATGCTGAACAAATTCACCAATCATTCGGTTAGATTCCATTTTGCCTTTATCCTTGAACGATTTCTCGTAATTTGCAAGGATGTCTTTTTTAGCACGCTCAAATTCACCTTGGTAAAAACCAAATTTACGTACACGTTCGTTTTCTTCAAGCAAGGTTTTAAGTGCATTGAGCTGTCCGGTTTCACTGGTCATTGCAAACGATTGGTAGGCTTCCTTGCTACGAGCATAAGTGCCACCATGATAACTAAATCCATACACAAAAGGTGGATTGGCACTGTTTCTCAATTCATCCAATCTGTTGTTGATCATTTGTGAAAATAAAGACTCCACCATTGAATGTCTATAATCTGCAACCGTTATGTCCGGTTTTGCATCTTCTTTATCTTTAAACAATACTTGCACTTGAGCAAAGCTTGCTTCTTTATCAGTTTCGATTGCTACAAAGGTTTCTTTGTGATTTGGCATTTCAAACACAGGTCTCGGTCTTGGATTTTCAACCGCCGGAATCTTTCCAAAATGTGATTTAATTTTCGCTTCCAGCGTTGCAACATCAATGTCACCAACCGCCATCACGGAAATTAAATCAGGACGATACCAGTCTTTATAGAATCGTTTAAGACTTTCATAGCTAAAGTTTTCAAGAACTTCTTTTTTTCCAATCGGAAGCCTGTCAGCATATTTTGAACCATACAATACTTTTGGTAAATAGTTTTGGCGCATCCGTTCATCAGCACCTTTACCCAAGCGATATTCTTCTAAAACGACTCCTCGTTCACTATCGATATCACTATCTGTCAATAAAGCGTTGTGTGCCCAATCTTCGATGATTTGGAAACCTTTTTCCAATTTTTCAGGATCATCACTTGGAATCGGAAGAATGTAAACTGTTTCATCAAAACTTGTGTAAGCATTTAAGTGTGCTCCGAATTTAACACCGATACTTTGTAGATAATCGACCAATTCGTTTTTTTCAAAATTTTTGGTACCATTGAAATTCATGTGTTCCATGAAATG
>JBBSLN010000588.1:0-1911 GCA_038255205.1 Flavobacteriales bacterium | reverse complement strand
GCCTTTGAAGCTTCAACTGGTTTCGAAAGCCCAAAAACGATTGTCAATTCTGGAAAGATTTATGTGAAAGGACAATTTCTGTTTGTCAACGAAAAAAACGAAGGTTTCCATGTGTTTGACAACAATAATCCTGAAAATCCAATAAATATTGGGTTCCTGAAAGCCTTGGGGTCATCTGACCTTGCCATCAAGGATGATATCATTTATATCAATAACGCTGTAGATTTGATTGCGATTCAACCGGATTTCGCGACTTCTACCATTGCGGTCACGAAGCGTATTCCCAACACGTTTCCTCAATTGTTTGCTCCTGACGGAGTGGAATATTACAATTTACAGGATGATGAAATTATTGTTAACTGGACTTTAAACGATTAAAATCATGAAAAAAAATATATTAGTATGTATCGTAAGCGCACTTTTATTGAGTTGCAGTTCAGATGGTTCAAGTTCAGACCAAGCCTTCAGCGAGGCTGGACAAGGTGGCTCATTGGCTAGATTTGTTTTAAAAGACGATTACCTTTACACAGTTGACATCTATGGATTGAATGTTTTCAACGTGACCAATCCCGAAAATCCTGTGAAAGTGAATAATATCCCAATCAGTTTTAATATTGAAACTATTTTCAATTTGAAACAATACCTATATATAGGTTCACAAAATGGAATGTACATATACAATATTTCTTCTCCAGAAAATCCAACGTATGTTTCTGATGTACAACATTTCACTGCCTGCGACCCAGTAGTTGCTAATCTCACGCATGCCTTTGTAACCTTACATGCAGATATAGGATGTGGAAACACAATCAATGTACTTGAAACCTATGATATCACTGATATCCGCAATCCTGTATTAATTTCATCGAGAAATTTAACCCGACCAATTGGTATGGGACTTTATCAAAATTATTTGTTAGTATGTGATGATGAAGTGAAAATTTTTGACATTTCCGATCCTGAAAATTCCGTTTTAGTCCATTCGATTAATAGGAATGCTTTTGATGTCATTATCTATGACAATTTAATGGTCTTAACTGGAGAAAACGGGTTGTATCAATATAGTTTAGATGAAGAAAATATTCAAAATACAACAGAATTGAGTTCCATCGACATCTAAAAAAAGATAGTGTGCGTATATAAAATAGCCTTACTTATGTGAGGCTATTTGTTTAAAATGAAACAAATAATAATTTAAATTCTTATCTTGTTCAAAATTAACCACTTCAAAAAAAACTTATAATGCATTCTATTAAAACTTTAACGCTCGCTTTATTTTCTTTGTTTCTGTTTTCAAACATAAACGCTCAAGAAACTTCCGACGATGGTGATGACAATAAACTTTCTCTATATGAAGGTTCTATCAGTAACCAGTTTGAATATATCATCCAAAAATCCAACAGTTATCAAGAATATAAAAACGTGAAGAAATCTTGGTTGTATGAGTTGAAAGCACATACGTTAGACTCGCTAAAGGCTGTTCAAGATGATTTAACTGTAACCCAGAACACTGTTGATAGCTTGGTTCAAGAAATATCGGATCTCAAAACGAATTTGTCTGAAACTGAAACCAAATTGAACGATACCATTGATGAAAAGGATAATATGTCACTTTTTGGCATTCCAATGAGCAAGTCAAATTATAGTATGATTATGTGGAGCATAATTGGTGTTTTATTGGTCCTGCTTTTAGTGTTTATTTATAAATTCAGAAAAAGCAATGCAGTTACAAGACAATCCAAAAAAGCGTTGGAAGACATTGAAGTGGAGTTTGAAGAACACAGACGCACGTCCCTTGAGAGGGAACAAATTGTGCGACGCCAACTTCAAGATGAACTCAACAAACAGAAGAAAACAAAATAACAAATTATAGGAACCCGAAATAAATTTCGGGTTTTTTGTTTTACAAAG
>JBBSLN010000587.1:0-1913 GCA_038255205.1 Flavobacteriales bacterium | reverse complement strand
GTCAAATCTCCTTTCTGAATATTCACCCTATTGATCTGGATTACATATTGCAAGTGCTCGAGTTTAGAATATTTGTATTCTTTTTTATCGACCAATGGATTGTGGAAATATGTTAATTTGGGTTGACGCAGTTGAATACTCTCTATTTTTATTTTTTTATGTACCAGGTAATCCCAAAGCCCAAATCCATCGACCATCAAGGAATCCATTTCCAACCAAGCGTTTTTTGAGCCAGTCTTGGCACCAAAATTCTTTAATTTGGGAGAAACCAAAACCACTCTCCCATTCCAAGTGCTCACATCAATATCACCATATTGGATTTCCAACGTTTCCGGTAACGAGTTTTGGAGTAAATTCTCTATTTTAGACTTGATGACTGCATTAGATATAAATACACCTAAAACACCCAAAACCAATAGAGAAAGAATAACAATGACTACTATTTTTAAAGGCTTGCTCATTGTCTAAAGATATAGTTTTAGAACCATATAATTTTAAATATATTTACTGAAAATTAACGATTATGAACGATTTTTTAACGCATTTAGGAAACATCAGTTGGTGGATGTGGATATTGATCATCCTTGTTATCATTGCCATTAGAGATGTTTTTATGCAGAAAAAACACACCATTAGTCACAATTTTCCAATTATTGGACATTTTCGCTATATGCTGGAAAAAATCGGCCCGGAATTACGCCAATATCTCGTTGCCAACAATCGTGAAGAGCTGCCATTCAACCGAATCGAACGCGGTTGGATTTACGCCTCTTCAAAACACGAAAACAATTATGAGGGTTTTGGAACCGATAGAGATATTCATTCGCCACAACACATTTTCATAAATAATGCGATGCTTGCTTTCAAAATCAAGGAAGACCACCCGAATTATTTGAACAATAGTTTCTTGCCTTGTGCCAAAGTAATGGGTGTTTACAACAAGCGCAAAAAACCATTCCGCCCAGCGTCCATTATCAATATTTCTGCGATGAGTTTTGGGTCGTTATCTGCTAAAGCAATTGAATCCATGAATAAAGGGGTGAAATTAGCAGGTGCTTATCACAACACAGGCGAAGGCGGACTGTCTCCTTACCATGGCCATGGAGGCGATGTCGTGTTTCAATTTGGCACCGGTTATTTTGGCGTCAGAGATGAAGATGGTGGTTTTTCACTTGAAAAATTAGTGCAATTGGTGAATCAAAACCCTTTTGTACGAGCGATAGAAATTAAATTGTCACAAGGTGCAAAACCAGGAAAAGGAGGTGTGTTGCCTGCCGCTAAAATCACAAAGGAAATTTCAGATATTCGCCATGTCCCAATGGGAAAAGACGTCATATCGCCTCCTACCCATTCAGCTTTTTCAAATGTACCTGAATTAATGCAGCTAATTGAGGATATCGCCGATGCCACAGGCTTGCCTGTAGGAATAAAAGCAGCGATTGGAAAGTTAGAACAATGGGAAGAATTGGCAGATTTAATGGTTTCCACGGGGAAAGGACCAGATTTTGTAACCGTTGATGGTGGCGAAGGCGGCACTGGTGCTGCACCTCCAAGTTTTGCAGACCACGTATCTTTACCATGGACTTATGGTTTTAGTGATTTGTACAAGCTATTTCAAGGGAAAAAATTAACTGAACGTGTCTTATTTGTTGCTAGTGGAAAGCTCGGTCTGCCGGGGAAAGCCGCAATGGCATTTGCTATGGGAGCCGATTGCATCAATGTTGGACGGGAAGCCATGATGAGCATCGGCTGCATCCAAGCGCAGCTATGCCACACCAACCGTTGTCCAAGCGGTGTAGCCACACAAAGCAAATGGCTTCAAAGTGGAATTAACATTCCTTTAAAGTCAGAACGATTGGCACAGTATTTCAAAACCTTTAGAAAAGAATTGTTGGAAATAACGCACGCAGCAG
>JBBSLN010000586.1:0-1916 GCA_038255205.1 Flavobacteriales bacterium | reverse complement strand
TAACTCCATTCTTCACCTACTATACTGAAATTGGGATATTCATTCATAATGGAGCCAGCCCAATTAGACATAAATGCCTTATCTGAATACGGATAGGTATCTTGTCGAATGCCCCCTAATCCAAGAGTTTCCACCCACCAAATACTGTTTTGGATGATGTACTTTGCCATAAATGGATTTTGCTGGTTTAAATCTGGCATGTCAGATACGAACCAGCCATTACTTAAAAGTTTTTTATCATAAGCGGAAGCGTAATTGTCTTGATTACTGGTTCTTCTGTGATTCGATGTCTTAAGCGCGCTCTTGTTTTTAAATTCTTCTTGATAATTGACCCAATCCTTGAATGGTAAATCTTGCATCCACCAGTGCTCACTTCCACAGTGATTTGCGACCTGATCCATAATCAATTTAATTCCTTTTTGTCGCGCTTTATCTGCCAGTTCTCTGTATTCAGACAGTGTTCCAAAACGAGGATCTACCTGATAAAAATCGGTCATTGCGTAACCGTGATACGAAGCTCGCGGCATATCGTTTGTCAAAACTGGACAAAGCCATATAGCCGTAAAACCCATTTCATCAATATAGTCGAGATGATTTGTGATGCCTATTAAATCACCTCCATGTCGCGCATAATCATCTTGGCGGTTGATGGTTTTCTCCTTTAATATTGGAAAAACGTCATTGGATGGATTTCCGTTGGCAAACCGATCTGGAGTAATTAAATAAATGACATCACTACTATCAAAACCAATATATTCCTCTGAAGACTTTTCGCGTGGTTTTAACTCGTAGGACTGTGTGATTATAGTTTCGTTATTCAATTTGAAGGCAATATTGAATCTTCCTGGCTTTGTGGATTCGGCAATGTTTAAATCAATAAACAAATAATTTGGGCTTTCACCTTTACTGAATTTTTTAATGGAAACACCAGGATACGAAATCTCTGGTTGAGCTTCGCCAATCTTTTCGTGCTTAACCAATAGTTGGAGCTCGGTATTCTTAAAACCGACCCACCAATTAGGCGGCTCTATGCGTTCAACTTGAGAAAAACCTGTCATACTAATTAAAAGTATTAAAATTTGGATTAGTTGTTTCATTTTTTTCAATTTTAAAACTAATTTTTTGCTTAAACCGTCACCAAATTATTCGGCTTGATTGTAACTTCCTTATCATTTACAACTATTTTCAATTCGTCAGAACCATTCAATTCAAACTTTGTGCTTTCTTGGGTGACATCCACTTTTAGGATTTTATTTCTAAAGTTTACTTTAAACGAATAGGCTTTCCACTGTTTTGGTATTCTCGGTTCGAATGATAAAGTATCATTTTTAACACGCATTCCGCCAAAACCTTCCACAATGCTCATCCATGTACCAGCCATTGATGTGATGTGCAATCCTTCTTCCACTTCATGATTATAGTCGTCTAAATCGAGACGCGAGGTGCGCAAATAGAAGGTGTAAGCTTGCTCCATCCTATCCAATTTTGCAGCCTGAATGCTATGTACACAAGGCGATAATGAACTCTCATGTACTGTAAATGGCTCATAAAAATCGAAGTGCCGCTCCAACTCTTCCGTAGTAAAATGATCTTCAAAGAAGTAAAATCCTTGAAGGGTATCTGCCTGTTTGATGTACGGCGAGCGTAAAATCCGATCCCAAGACCATTTTTGATTGATTGGTCGTTGTGATTTATCGAGATTGGCAACCGTTATCAATTCCTTATCCAAGAAGCCGTCCTGCTGCAAATAAACTTGGTGTTCTTTCGAATATGGGAAATACATACCGTCAGCCACCTTTTTCCATTCTTGCAATTCTGATTTGGATAATTTGGTCTTGTTCATGATTCTGGTATAGTCAGAATCGTAATTTTCCTTGACCCTATCTATATTTTCTAAAGCATAGTCAATACACCAT
>JBBSLN010000585.1:0-1920 GCA_038255205.1 Flavobacteriales bacterium | reverse complement strand
TCATGAAAATAACTCGTAATTCTAACTCTTGATTCAATTGCCTTTTTTCTTTAGCTGCAAAAAGTTCTTTGAAAGACCAGCCGAATCCGCAGGGAAGAAAATCCGCGATCATAAGGAAAACTTGAACAGCACGTTCATAACCTCGTATGAACGTGATACCGAAATAGACTTAGACTTTGCTCAGGCGCGAATGTATAACAAAAATCTTGGACGGTTCACTACTGCTGACGAGCCGTTTATGGATCAGTATGAGCATAACCCGCAGAGTTGGAATCTTTATTCATATACAAGAAATAATCCGTTAAATTCAATAGACCCGACAGGTGAAGCGGTAATATCTGCACAACAAGATTGTCCGCCAAATTGCATAAACGAAACTGTTAATGTAGATATAAGCAAAGGCGGCTTGATCAAAAAGATTATTGAAGCCATTTTTGGGAAATCTAAACCGAAACCCTCTCCGCCGCCTCAACAGCCAAAAGATAGTTGGTGGGATAGTGTCAAAAAATGGTGGAGAGGGGATAAAAATGAACCGAAACCGAATCCGGCTCCAACTCCGCAACCACAACCGAAGCCGAATCCTGTGCCTAAGCCAACTCCGCCGGATTTGACTGGCTTTAGTAACAGAGTATCTGCTCAAAAACAAAAAAGGCATCTAAAGGGATCTAACGGAAATAAGGGTTATTTGAATTCCCAAAAAGAGGCTGACGAAGTTTACGATGCAATTAAAAATGGAAACGCAACTTATCTTGGAACAACAAGTCAAGGACATCATGTTTATAGATATAATGGCGTGACTGGGTTCAACAATAATCCGGGAGCGGGTTACACTAATCAACCAACGAATGTTTTTATGTTGAAAGGCAGTTCAAGTCCGAGTATTGTTCCAACAAATCCTAATTTTACGCCATAGCTTTAATTATATGCAGAATTTCGACAAAGATAAGTATAACGAAATCACTTATCACCTAATCCATGCTTTGCTGTTTAAAGTGACGGATGCCTTGTTAGCAGTATTTGTTGAATCAAAAGAAAGAAAAGTAAATGTGAAAATCTATTTAGACACTGACAAAATCTCAGATTTTGACGGAAAATTGATAACTGATTTTGAGGCTGAATTAAGAGAACGCCTTCCCGATTTCGAGATTGAGTTAGTAGTAAAAAAACTTTTATTCAACGAGTTCGTCAATAGCAATGCTTCACAAAGCTATTTTAATGAAGAATCTTTTGGTACATACATTTTTCAGAGGTTTAACGAAATATTGTGGTAAACGAATATATAAAACTTGTTACAGGAGAATTATCTAGTGCAATGCTGATGAATATAAATGAAAACTTCATCAGCGTTTCTTTCCAAAATTTAAGCGAAGGCGGACTTCACTTTCGGTTCGTAATGGAAAAAGTTGGAAAACTTGAAAAAGAATTGATAGATGATGTCACAGCTGAATTTGAGGCTATTCATTCACTCAATGAATTAAACAAGGTTGAGATTGTCATTGTTAACTCTATTAATGACAAACCACTTGAGAATTTAGTGTTTGCTGTACATTGAAGATATTATATTTTTCAATCTTTATTTGAAAAAAAAGGCACAGGCAATCATACACCAATAGACTATGATTTATGAGGCTAAAAATGGATAAGGAAAAAATAATTGATTATTATCAAATACCATCTTTAGAAAATGTCTATCTGGAAGATAGCTTTTTGCTGGACGTGCAAGAAAGAAACAAAGAAATAGTGATGCGTATGGAAATTGTTTTAACAGAACATCACGTCCTATAGAACCTGTTTGCAATTAAAGCCATAATCACTTTTACTTTAATAATGGCATATACAACAGATTTAACATTACCTCAATTCGAGGTTTTAGATGAATTATTACCCAAGAGTAAGACGCGCGGATGCGATGTTTCAAGG
>JBBSLN010000584.1:0-1921 GCA_038255205.1 Flavobacteriales bacterium | reverse complement strand
ATAGCCCAAATTTTTAAGTTCGCGCAATACAGTGGACTTGCAACGGTCGCAAACCATGTTCTTGATGTGAAGCGTTTGTTTCATCTATCTTAATTTTTTTCGCATGGCTTCTGAAATATTTTCAGCATAAACGCCGTACGCATCAACCAAAACACCTTTTAAACCTTTTTTTGAACGTATACCGTAAAGGACGCTATTGTCGTCGGTACTGCTCATGCCTTCAAACCGATAGACCTCATCGACTTCAAAATCTTCGGGATGTAATTTTAATTTTAATGAATTACATTCAATATGCTTGCGCTTTAAGTTAAAATCATAGGTGTAACCGCGTTTTTGCAAACCGTTGATGGCTTCTGAAAGTGTGTCGTAATTTTCCATATATAATTATTTTAAGATTGATTATTCCATAGAATTTTTCAAGCTATTCATATAATTTACTATTGCGCTCTTATCTGATTCACTTAAAATCGCATCCCGATGAATCAAAGTATAAGAGTATAGTGGCATTTCATCATCTTTCACTTGATTGATTATCGACTTCAATTTACTTAATTTCCTTCTATCTGAAAATTCGTCCCATATATTAAAATTCAATTCACTTTTCCCCTGTTTAACGTGGTCTTCCAAATACCAAGCTACAGGCTGAATCTTGTTGTACCAAGGATACTCTGTATTATTACTATGGCAATCGTAGCAGGATTCTTGCAATATGGTTCTGATTTTTTGTGGCGGATTGTTGACCAAAAAAAAGTCTGTTTTTGGCACTACATCACTTTGATTGCGCTCTGTGGGGAAAAATTGAATGGTTACAAAGGCTGCCAATAAAATAAGTACTATTATTTTTAAAATCTTCATTACATAAAAGGACTTAATACTAAATGACATAGGACGTAAGACTTTTTAGATTAAACCTACAAGGAACCCCGCTGAAGGGCGGGGAATACCTTGCAGGTTTTCCTGTTTTCAGCTTCCAGCCACCAGCACCCAACCTCCAAAATCCCGCCTCTATTTTATCTCCTTCTGCACTTTTCCACAGGTCATCATTTTGCTTCCGTAATATGGGTTTTTAATGTCTTTTTCCATACTCAACCAAGCACTGCCCTTATCGTACATTGGGCAAAATTGTTGGTACAAAGTCGTTTCTGTACCAGTTATAGCCACCATATCCATCACATCCTTGCTCAAGGTTTTAAAATGTTCGCGTTGGTGGTCCATTTCGCTCTTACCGATATGCTCGGCGTGTTCCATCCCATCTTTAATGATGTCCTTAAGTTCATTTTGTTGTTCTGCATTATAACTGCTAACATCAAAGCTGTTTAAAGTGTTCACCATTTTGTTTCCTGCCATTGCGGCTGCGTCTTTGTCTGTTGCTACCAAGGCTTCTTTTAAGGTAATATAATCGGCGATGACTTGTTTTGAATTGGTCATTTGCCCGTCATTGGATGCCATGTCCATATCATCATGTCCCATAGCATTATCTGTATTGGCATCATGACTGATTTCAGAATGGCTATCACCATCCATAGATTCTTTTTTACCGTCTTTACAAGACAGTGCGGTTAGGCTTACGAAAGCCATTGCTAAAATTGTTGTTGCTACTTTTACTTTTTTCATTTTGTTTTGATTTAAAATTTACTTATTGTTATTATTAAAATTCTTATAATTTCTCAATCACCTCTTCTAACATTGACGTTATTTGGGAGGCTATATTATTGAGTTCTTCATTATTTACGGCTTGCATTGAGGCCATCGGATTGACGGCAGCAACTTCAATGATTCCTGGTTCCAATTCTTGGACAATGACATTGCATGGCAACATCGTCCCGATTTTGTCTTCGGCCACAAGAGCCTTATGCGCAAATGGCGGATTACACGCGCCCAAAATTTTATATTTCTTGAAATCTACATCAAGCTTTTTCTT
>JBBSLN010000583.1:0-1921 GCA_038255205.1 Flavobacteriales bacterium | reverse complement strand
TTCTATATCAACAATCTCGTCATTGCTACTAATATCAACGGTGCCCAAAACAGAGGTTACATTATTCAATCCATTTAAATTGGTTAAACTATGATTACGAGAAATAAGTATATTACCATCTATAGTTTCAAGATTAGAAAGCGATTCTAGGGATTCTACATTTGTAGCATATAAAACCAACCCCTTTGTATACTTTAAATTTTCTAATCCATTTAAAGTTAAAAGTTCAGGAGTGTTGTCTATTCTTAAAGGACCTTTCACTTCTTGTAAGCAATTTAAAGGAGATAAATCTCTGATAGGATCAGGGTTGTCGACACCAGTTTCCAAAAATCTAACACTTCCATTTATAACCGTTATTCCTTGATCCCCCAAATCATCTACTTCAGCTTGAGTTCTTAATTCAATTCCTGAATTTAAAACATTTCCACATTGAATAGTTTCCTCTTCAGTAGTAAAACTTGCAACACTGCTATAAGCTGTTCCCTCACTATTGGTGGCATAAGCTCTAATATAATAAAGCGTATTAGGAGACAAACCTGTAAGTTGACTTGTATAAATGCCAATACCTGAACCGTTAGTTGTTTTGCTATCATTTATTGTCGGATTTGTTGTAGTGCCCCAACAAATACCTTTTGCACTCACATTGCCGCCTCCGTCATTTGTAACATTGCCGCCACTTGTTGCGCTGTCTATGGTAATATTAGAAACAGTTAAAACGGTAACTATTGCCAAAGTATTTGGTGGCGGAGGTGGTGGTGGAACGTCATTATCATTATCAGAGCTACTACACGAAAAAAATAAGACTACTAAAAAGGATGAAAGTAAAATCTTCATGATTGGGGTTTATTAGTTAAGTCTCAAATATACAAATATTTCATTAAACAAAAAAGCATCCCAAATTCCGAACGGGTCGAAACAAGGAAAGCCTTTCATTGGTAATACCAAACTACAATTTGGCATCACTACTTTCCAATCCCGATAACTATCGGGGCTCGGAAACAACACAACATTTTAAACAAAAAAAGCCTCCTTTAACAGAGGCTTTGTTCTGCGGTCTGGACGGGACTCGAACCCGCGACCTCCGCCGTGACAGGGCGGCATTCTAACCAACTGAACTACCAGACCGTGCATAAATGCGAGTGCAAATATACACTGCTATTTTAATATCGCAAATATTTATTCGCTTTTTTTTCACTTCAAAAATCCAAATCCGATTTGAAACCAGATACTATCAAGGTAATCAATTAGATGCCATTCCAATTAATTATTTTGAGAGAGTGGACGCTAATAATTCCCCCTTCGGTGGTTAGGGGGCTTTTCACTACTTAAATTTCCCTCTCTCTACCATATAGGTAGTCAAGATTTTATCAAAAGATTTAGTGATGTCAGCCTCGACATACTTTATTTGATATTGACCACATTTAAGTCGCAATTCATCAAAATAAGCCTGTACATTCTCTTCGTAAGTGTCTTTGATTGTATCTGGATACAAATTGATGAACTCGCCTGTTTCGACATCTATAAAACGTTTTGGGGTATTGTCAAAATCAAATTTCAACTCCTTTTCTCTATCAAAGACATGAAACAAAACCACTTCATGCTTTTTATGTTTCAAATGGCGAAGCGCTTCAAACAATTTAGTTTCATCAGTTGACGTCTGAAACATATCAGTAAAAAAGAAAATCAAAGAGCGTCGGTGGATGTTCTCTGCTATTTGATGTAAATAAGTATAGGTTTCTGTTTGCTTGTTAATTGGTTTAGAAGTCACCACATTGCTCAATTCTCCCAATAACATTTGATGATGGCGCTCGCTACCCTTTTCTGGCGAATAAAAATCATAAGCATCGCTATAAATACTCATTCCGATAGCATCACGTTGCTTTTTAAGAATGTGCATCAAACTCGCACAAGCCAATGCCGA
>JBBSLN010000582.1:0-1927 GCA_038255205.1 Flavobacteriales bacterium | reverse complement strand
GGTTGCGATACTTGGAGGTGGTTTCGCATTTTCCAAACGTTTTCATATCCATCAAAGCAGACTTTTTCGCAACGGATAGTTTCTTCATGCATATACTCATCATCATCACCCACCGAGAAAAGATTTTGATATCCTCCAAGCTCCGTGCACAGTTCCAGAAAAGGTACCATCTTCGTGAATGTTATTGTTCGTTACTATTTCTCTTTTTAATTCGGCTAAAATGTTTTCCGGTCATTTGCCATGTTTTTCAATCTGGTTTCAAAATGCTGCGTTGTCTGCATAGCATCAATAAAAATAGCATTAAAGCACCTGTTTTGTGTATTCAATCCATAACTTTAAAAAAATTATAAATCGTTAAGGTGCGCCATCAGGTGCCAGATTTTAAAATGAGATTTTAGGTATTGGGCAAAAAATACCTGATAGGGTATTTGATAGACAACATAAATACATGAGTAACATCTCAAAAAGAAAAGATAAAGTAGGTGATTATAAAGTTATCTATTCAAAATAAATTTTAGTTGGTTAGAAATTGTTCTGAAACTTCTTTGGTTTCGGAACCATTTTTTGCTCACTAACTTAAAAATAAACAAATAACTTAAAACAATAAATTATGGCAGAAATTAAAATTAAAAAAAAGACACCAATATGGCCTTGGATTTTAGGGATTCTCGCAATTTTGGCAATACTATATTTCGCATTCCTCTATAATGACGATGATGTCGAAGGAGATGATATGTCAGACAATGACACAGAAATGGTAACAGATGACGTAGATAATACAGCGAACGATGCTGCTATTGTATTCTCTGAAACGGCAAACACTGAAATTTCGGAGTATAAGACCTTTATTGCCAAAGATGCCGAAATGGGTCTTGAGCATGTATATTCACACAATGCACTTTCCAAATTGATTGATGCAACCGAAGCCGTGGCAAACACCTTGAACGTGGATATATCAGCAGATTTGGAAACAGCACGTAGCAATGCAGGTTCTATTGAAGACGATACTTATGAAGTGGACCACGCTGACAAAATCAAAAGTGCCGGGAACATCGTTGTTCAGGCATTAACAAAAATACAGATGCAGAGATTTCCTGATTTGGCTGAAAGCTGTTCCGAACTTCAAAACTCGGTTATGGCCATTGCTCCTGGTACTCAAACCCTTGAGCAAAAAGCTGCCGTTAAAAACTTCTTTGACCAGGCGGGAGAATTATTGACTAACATGAAAAACAGATAAGATTATGAGCACAGATAAAGAAAAAAATTTATACTACCTAGACGAATTATCAAATTATGAAGTTGAGAATAACGACAAAGATGTCCGTGGCTGGGAAGTGAAGGATAAAGACGGAAGAGTGATAGGTAAAGTAGATAATTTACTCGTCAACAAAAATACGGAACGCGTGGTATATCTTGATGTGGCGGTTGATACTTCCATCCTTGAGGCCAACCACAAACCTTATGGTTCAAAAGCTGAAGATGGCGTGCACGAGTTCATCAATGAGGACGGCGAAAACCATTTGATTGTCCCGATTGGCTTGGCGCAGCTCAATCTTGAAAGTGAGATTGTTTTTACAGAAAGCGTCAACCATAAAACCTTTGCAGAAACAAAACGAATCAAAAAAGGTACGTCTATTGATAGAGATTATGAGATTGTGATTTTGACCAATTACGATCGCAACAAAGGCGTAGAGACGTACCCTAAAGACAGTTCATTGTACGAAAGGCCAGAATTTTCCAAAAATTCTTAAAATAAAAACGAAACCCGAATTTTTCAATTCGGGTTTTTATATTTGATGATCTATCTTTATAGAATCTATATGCAGAAATTAGTCCCATACACACTTCCCTTTTTAAATTAATAATACATGGATTTTACTAACCCTTTAGTTTATGGAGTTCCTTGCTTTTTAGGTTTAATTGCTTT